>JAPUEV010000339.1 GCA_027492415.1 Ignavibacteria bacterium | reverse complement strand
TTCTATAAATATGAAGAGCCCAAGGCATATTTTCTGCTTGATATGAAAATAAGCAAGAAGATATTCGGCAAGGCAACAATTTTCTTTGCTGTCAATAACCTGCTTAACGAGTCATACCAGGAACTGGAAAGAACCCAGGCACCCAACCGTAATTTTAATTCAGGCGTAAGAGTAGAGTTTTAGATTTTTTTTAAAATACTCATCGGATGACTCTCAGTCATCCGATGAGTTTATTAAGTTAAATAATTTTGTTATTTAACTAAGATCATTTTATTTGTCAGCTTAAATCCACCTGCACTAAGCTCATAAAAATAAACACCGCTTGGAATATTTGAGGCATTGAATTCAATTTCATACTCCCCTGCTTTAAGATCATTATTAACAAGCTCAGATATTTTCTTTCCCAGTACATCATATACTATAAGCTTTGCAAATACATTATTAAATCCGCTTACGGAAACCGGGATTGAAAATTTAATTTTTGTAACCGGGTTAAACGGATTCGGGTAATTCTGTTTAAGCTCAAAATTCTTTGGAATTACATTTGATACCGGTTCGATACCAACAAGCGGGTTATCACCGTAAACACCGTTATGCCTGCTGTTATACTGCCACATTGGGATAATTATCCTGGATGCGGTGAATGGAACACCTGTATTCCATAAATATAGATTTGTTGACGCAGGCGAAGTAATACCTCCTGAGCCTGCGATATCAAGCACACCATCGCGGTTCACATCACCCAGCATGGGCATACTGAAAAATGTCGCGCCGGTTGTCTGAACATCCCAGCCTGCAACAGGTGTGCCGTCATGATTGAAGGCAAGGTACTTGCCTCTGCCGCCTGTCTGTGTGTTATCATCACAGATAAGCTCCATCGAGTTATCATTATCAATATCAGCAATAGTAACCTGGTTGTTAATTGCCCACAATGAGGTAACAGGAAAGCCTGCAAGTGAATTACCGTTCTTATCCCATGCGTTTAGCTGGTCTGAAGGTGAACCGCTTAAAACCTGGTCACCAACAGCAACATCAAGTATATTATCTCCGTTAATTAAGCCAACTGCCGGCGGTCCGTAGATCCAGTTTGAAGTATATTTAGGCCAGCCGCTCATTACAGTTCCGTTGTTTTCCATGGCATACACATACCCTCCGCCGCCTAATACATGCGTGCCGAAAACGATCTCTCTGATATTATCAGCATCAAGATCAGCAAGAACCGGTGATGAGTATGAATTAACATCACTGTTTGGCATTGTAAAAGGGAACCCGGTAAGAATATTGCCGTTCCTATCCCATGCATAAAGAGATGAGTATGATTCAGAAACAATTTCAGGAAAGCCGTCGCCGGTAATATCGCCAACTGCAGAGCTTGATGCCGGTACATGGTTTATTGTCTTTGGCCAGCCGGCGTAAACAACACCGTTGCCTGAATAAACCCAAACTTCACCTGAGCCGGATAACCTTTTGTTGACGATGATCTCAAGTCCGCCGGTATTATCAATATTTGCAAGTACAGGGGTTCTTGTGCTGTACCCGTGATTCACCGGGAAACCTGATACAGCAGTACCATTCTTTTTAAAAGCGAAAATAAATCCGCCGGATGTTAAGCCGTGGTTTGTTACTACAATTTCTTCCTGTCCGTCGCCGTCAATATCACCATAAGCAGGTGCTCCTTCAAGCGCGTAAGTTGGAACAGTCTGCGGCCACCCCGGAACAGAGGTACCGTCAAAATTAAATGCCTGCACTGTATAGCCGATATTATAGACAATTTCCAGATCATTATCTGAATCCATATTGCATAAAATACCGCCTTCAAATGTAGAGCCTGTGAAAGTTTTAGGGAAACCTGAAAAAAGCGGGAAGGAATCAACATTATAAACCGTATTATAGGTATGCTTACCGTCTGATTCCATTACATTAACATAGCCCATAACATCTGGTATAACAGGCGATCCGCTGAAAGTTACGTTATAAAATGGTGCATCCGAATATGTAATATTGTTAAATATCACAAACAGGGCTGCCAGAAATAATAAATGTTTTTTCATTAATATATATAATTTTAGATTTGCAATTCTTTAGAATGGAATTAAAACCGCAATAAATTGATTTAACTTTGAGTGAACTAATTTAGCGTAATAATTGAATTTATTCACTGTATTTATTGATATTCACCTCATAAACCGCATTTTTACTTTGTTATTAAAATAGTATAAGGCTATATTTATGCTTCCAATGAAAAAAATTTCTTTAATTTTTGTACTGTTTTTAGCTGTTTTTGGCACTTTGCGCGCACAGGATTACCCTACAAATCCGGCTGCTGTAGAGCTTTTTATTGAAGCCAAAACCCTTGAGCTGAAAGATAATTATTTAGCGGCAATTGATAAATATAACGCTGCGTTAAAGCTTGAAAAGGCAGCAGGAATTTATTTTGCGCTCTCAAAGCTTTATTCAAGCGTAACTCAGCATCAAAAAGCGCTTGAGTACGGGCTGGAAGCAATAAAGCTTAACCCTGATAATATTGATTACAAAGATCATGTAGCGGATACTTACATAATACTCGGTGATTATACCAACGCATTAAAATACCTGAAGGATATATCAGAAAAGCGGCCGGATGATATAAGCATAATGTATAACATAGGCAGAATGTATGAAGCGATGAAAATGCCTTCGGAGGCTATAAAATATTATGATAACATCACTGAAAATTACATGTATGATGAAACTGTTCTGTTAAGAATGGCGGATATTTATGAACAGTTCAAGGATTACCAGAATACCGCTGCGACTGTTGAAAAATTACTCATACTGAATCCAACAGATATTAACCTGAAATATTCCGCAGCTGCATCATATGTTAAGGTGCCTGATTATGATAATGCCATCAGGATATATGAAGAGATATTAAGCACCAATCCAAATAACCGTGATGTACAGACTGAAGTTATTAAGCTGTATTTCAGGCAGCACCGCAACAGCGAGGCATTTGAAAAATACAGCAAGCTGCTTAACAGGGATAGTGTTGATTTTATGACCAAGATGGATGTTGCAATCGCATTTCTGCAGGCATCTGCTGAAGATAAGGAAGCATTGGGAGTTTCAAGGAATATTTTGCAGAACCTGCAGACAGCATACCCCGGTGAATGGATGCCGCAATATTACCTTATCTATATGGATGCCCAGGATAACCCTCAGGATGCAGATACAAGGTTCACTGACCTCCTTTCAAAAACCGATACATCAGCGGAGCTGTATGTACAGGTTGGTTTTTATTACTATGAAAAGAACAATTTTAAGCGCAGTGTAGATATCTTCAAAGCCGGTGCTGATAAATTTCCGGGTGACTACCGCTTGCAGTATCTTACAGGTAATTCATACTACAGAAGCGGCGATAACCGCTCTGCCCTGCCGTATCTTGAAAAAGCGGTTGAGCTCAACCCGCAGGACCTGAATTCACTCAGTAACCTTGGTCTTATTTATGACGACCTGAAAATGAATGCAGAGTGTTCAAGACTTTACGAGGAAGCATTTAAATATTATCCTGATAATATCCTGTTACTGAACAATTATGCATATCACCTTTCAGAAGTAGGCGAAAAGCTGAACGAAGCAAAGGAAATGTCAAAAAAGACTATAGAAAAAGAGCCGGATAATGCTTCGTATCTGGATACATACGGCTGGATATTATTCAAGCTTAAGGATTATAAGAACGCTATTATATACATTGATAAAGCTATAAAGCTTGGCAAGAGCGAAACTTTGCTTGAGCATTTGGGCGATATTTACGAAGCAATGGGTGAAGTTGTAAAAGCGCTGAAGGCGTGGAATGAAGCATTACAGATGAATCCTGCAAACGATGTAATACAGCAAAAAGTGAATAAGTATAAATAATATTTATAATTCAACAATATTTCAAAAAAGATAATTTATTAAATGTAATGAGCGAAAAAAATATACATAATGTTATTATTATAGGGTCGGGTCCGGCAGGACTTACAGCAGCATTATACACCGCAAGAGCAAACCTGAAACCGGTAGTGTTTGAAGGTATGCAGCCCGGCGGGCAGTTAACAATTACAACTGAAGTTGAAAACTACCCGGGTTTTGAGCATGGCATAATGGGTCCGGAGCTTATGGATGTAATGCGCAAACAGGCGCAGAGATTCGGTGCTGACTGCCAGTTTAAATATGTAGAAAAAGTTGATTTTTCACAAAAGCCGTTTAAGCTATTTGTTGAAGGAAAAGAGCATCTTGCTAATGCAGTAATTATTGCAACAGGTGCATCTGCAAAGCTGCTTGGTTTGCCTTCGGAATCTGAATTTATGGGCTTTGGTGTATCTGCCTGCGCCACATGCGATGGCTTTTTCTTTAAAGACCAGCGCATTATTGTAATTGGCGGCGGTGATACAGCAATGGAAGAGGCAAATTATCTGACGAAGTTCGGCAAAGAGGTGATGATAGTACATAGAAGAGGTGAGTTCCGCGCATCAAAGATCATGCTTGAAAGAGCCCAGAAAAATCCAAAAATAAAGCTTGTAACCGATACTGTACTTGAAGAAGTAGTTGGAGTAACCGAAGATAACAAGAAACGTGTTACACATGCCAAGTTGCGGAATATAAAGACAAATGAAGTAACTGACCAGGAAGTTGAAGGTATTTTCCTTGGCATCGGGCATAAACCTAACACTGATATCTTTAAAGGACAGATAGATCTTGAGGATAACGGTTATATAAAAACCAGTAAAGTGAATACATACACGAACATTCCGGGTGTTTTTGCATGCGGTGATGCACAGGATCATGTTTACCGGCAGGCAATTACTGCGGCAGGCTCCGGCTGTATGGCTGCAATTGATGTGGAAAGATATCTTGAATCACTTCACGGTTAATTTTAATAATTATTAATATTTTTGCAGGGATAGTACAGGTTACTATCCCTTTTTTATGCCTGAAAAATACGCAAATATTACATTCAATATCCCTGTAAACTCACTTTTCACATACAGTGTGCCCGGGGAGTTTGCTGAGCTGATCAGGCCCGGAATGCGTGTGCTTGCGCCATTTGGCAATAAGGATATAACAGGCATTGTTATATCTCTGCCTGAATCAACAGACCTTAAGAAGCTTAAAGCAATAAAAAAAATACTGGATGCTGAGCCTGTTATAAATGATGAAATGATAAATTTCTGCAAATGGGTATCTGCATATTATATCTGCCCGCTGGGCGAAGTGATATTTTCTGCAGTGCCTAAAGGTATCATGGTTGAATCTAAGATCCTTTACTCATTAACCGATGCGAACCTGAATATCCCCTTAACACAAAACCAGAAAAATGTAATTAAGCTGCTGGAGGTAAATTCACTTTCAATAAAACAGATTGAAGGCAGGCTTAAGAGTAAAAGCGCAAGAAGCACGGTGCTTTCTTTACTGGCAAAAGGTATCCTGAAGCAGGAGCATATCACCTCGAAGGAAACCGCAAAAGCAAAGTATGAAAGATATGTAGAGTTTGACCTGCTTGATGATTTTAAGGATTTTACAAAGCAATCCCTTGATATATTTTTCAAAGAAAACAAATTCCGCTCTGCATGCCAGCCTAAAGTATTAAGGTATCTGATAGAAAATAATATATCAGGCATCAGCGCGGCAGAAGTACTGAAGAAAACGAAATCAGCACTATCGGTACTGAAGTCACTGGAAAAGCGTGAATTCATAAGGCTGACCCAAAAACAGGTCAACCGGGCAGGTGAACAGGATTTTGCCGATGATAAAAAGATAATCGAGCTGAACTCTGACCAGAAAAATGTTCTGGAAGAAATACTGAAATCGGAAGGTGAGTTTAAGACTTTTCTGCTCTTCGGTGTAACCGGCAGCGGCAAAACCCAGGTATACATTGAATCAATTCAGAGTATCATAAATAAAGGCAAGACTGCAATTGTGCTTGTACCTGAAATATCACTCACTCCACAGCTTATACACAGGTTTAAGACTTACTTTGGCGATATCATAGGAGTCATGCACAGCAAGCTTTCAGATGGCCAGAGGTTTGATGTATACCAGCGGATACGAAATGGAGAGATAAAGATCGTTATCGGTGCGCGCTCGGCATTATTTGCGCCGCTTGAAGATTTAGGAATAATCATAGTTGATGAAGAGCATG
>JAPUEV010000338.1 GCA_027492415.1 Ignavibacteria bacterium | reverse complement strand
AATGATTAGTTCTGTATGGCAGGATTTGTTTGAGGTAAGCTATTGTAAATTAATAAATTGGAAACGGAAGTTTTTTATGGGATTATCACATTTAAAGGGTTTAGAAAAAAATGGTGATTTGTTTGTGTATGCTCTAAAAATTACTCTTTTAACCTAAAAAATTCAGTTATTTATGAAGTAAATTCCTTAGCAGATGTTTCTAAAACCTTGTGAATTATTTATAGAACTCCTCTATGATATCTTTATGTTTTTCTTCAATTACTCTGCGTTTAAGCTTAAGTGTGGGTGTCAGCTCACCGCTTTCAATTGTAAAAGGCCTGTCAAGTAAAGCGAATTTCCTTACCCGTTCATATTTTGCAATATGCTTTTGCAAAACATCAATTTCTGATTCAAAAAAATTATGGATTACATCGTTATCAGAAAGCTCTGCTAACGATGAATATTTTATTCCCAGCTTAGCTGCAATTTCCGCAAGCTTATCGGGATTGGGATAGATAAGCGCGCTGACAAAATGACGTTCATCTGATGCGAATGATATGACCTGTTCGATATAATCTGAGCGTTCAAGGTTCTCTTCAATATGAGTCAGAGATATATACTTTCCGCCCGCGGTTTTTATCAGTGTCTTTTTCCTGTCGGTAATTTTCAGGCAGCCGTGTTCATCTATCACACCAATATCCCCGGTATGCAGCCAGCCGCCTATTATCATTTCAGAGGTTTCCATATCATTTTTATAATATCCAAGCATTACATTATCGCCTTTTACAAGTATCTCTCCGTCTTCAGCTATTTTAACTTCTACATTAACAAGCGGCGGACCCACTGTGCCGAAATGATTATCGCCAAGCCTGTTCACTGATATTACCGGGGAGGCTTCCGTCATACCGTAACCCTGCAATATCAGCAAACCTATGGAATCAAAGAACTCCGCTGTTTCTTTATTTAGTGCAGAGCCGCCTGAGATAAAAAATTTAATTTCTCCTCCTGTGCGTTTCCTTATTTCTGAAAATACTTTTTTATCAGCCAGTTTCCATAAAAAGTTATCTTTGTTATTCCTGTATTTCTTCCCAATACTTAGAGCTCTTTTTGTAACAGCTTTTTTAAATGCAGGCATCTGCTCTATGTTCTTCATTAAACGGGAGTATATCCTGTTGAAAAGTATCGGTACTGCAAGAAGCAGTGTTGGCTTTACCTCAGCCATTTGAGCGGCAAGTGTATCTATATTCTTTGCATAGTAAATTGATGCTCCAATAGAGAGCGGAAGGTAATATCCTGCCGTACGCTCATATGTATGCGCTAAAGGCAGAAATGAAAGGAAACGGTCTTCAGGTACTACGGGAAATGAATCAGTGCACTGCTTTATATTGGCAAGGATATTCCTGTGAGAAAGGCAAACACCTTTCGGGGTGCCGGTTGTACCAGATGTATAGATAATGGTAAGCAGGTCATCCGGATCCTGTTTTAAAGAGCATTCAGAAAAATATTTATCTGCCAGCTCACCACTGTATGCGTTTCTTTCTTCAAGTATTTCGCCGTACACAAGCTCTTCAAAACTGATAATATTATCTGTATTATGGTCAGTTTTTGTGAATGTGATTATTTTTTCAAGATCAGGCAGCTCGTTAAAAACAGCATTGACCTTATCAGCCATCATTTTATTTGATACAAAACAAAGCCTGCTTTTTGAATGATGCAGTATGTATTTTATCTGCTCTGAGGTCATAGTAGGATAAACCGGCACTGTGACTATCTGCTTTGATAAGCATGCAAAATCTGCAATTACCCACTCAAACCTTGTATCAGAAATTATAGCTGCAGTTTCGTATGGTTTAATGTGATACCTGCTGATTGCCTGTGCCATCAGGTAAACCAGCTCCTTTAGCTTGCTGCCGCTGATATCTTTGTATAAAGTGTTTTTATTTCCCGGGGAATCATCCTTCCAGAATATTGCCCCTTTATCACCGTAACGTTTTACTGCTTCAATAAAAAATTCAGATAAATTCCTGTAATCAAGCTCCATATAATATATTTTATTAGCACAAAATTACAAAGAATTTGGATTAAATAGTTAAATAAAAATTGTATACATAGGCATGGGAGTCAAAGCATAATAACAAATCCAGCTATTCCTAAAACAAACCGGAAAATATTTCCACTTATTACAGCAGCTATGCTATTGCCAATATTACTGAATAAGATTAATTTGCGGGTAATTATTTAATCATTTCCGGAGGCAGAATTGAAGCAGGTTCTATTTTTATTATTTGTACTATCCTTCAGTACATTTTCACAGGTTGTGAACATTGAATCCAAAAGGATGCGGACTGATACAACAGGGTGGACTGGGGAGGCTGAGGCAAGCTTTCAGTTCTCAAAAGCAGTTGATGAAATTTTCGATCTTGGCGGAAAGATACACTTTCAGTATAAAGGTAATAATGATCTCTGGCTGTTCCTTACTGAAATGAGAATAATCAAAGGTGCAGGCACTGAGTTTGTCAATTCAGGGTTTGCGCATATCAGGTATAACCGTAAAATTACTAAAAGCCTGCTCAGATGGGAAGTGTTCACTCAATACCAGTACAATAAGGCACTGGAAGTAGGGCAAAGGGTACTGGCAGGAATTGGGCCAAGGTTTAAAATATACGATTCAGATAAATTCCGGGCTTATATTGCATCACTGTATATGTTTGAGTACCAGGAATCAGTTGATAAAAAAATTATTGAACGCAATCACCGTACAAGCAGTTACCTGACCTTTACTTTTGACTTTGATAGAGTTGAGTTCAGCAATACAATTTATTACCAGCCTAATATGCAGGACCTTAAAGATTACCGCTTATTAACGCAATCAGACCTGTTGTTTAAAATTTTTGAGAACCTTAAATTTAAAACCGGTTTTAACTACAGGTTTGATACAAGACCGTTCCCGGGTGTGCCAAAGATAACCTATTACCTGAGTAACGGGCTGGTTTTTGATTTTTAAGAAATGAACGGGTAAAGATCATTAATCTAAAATCATCATTTTATCTGCCCGGTCTTATCTATCAGCCAGCCGAAAAATTGTTTGTCTCTTTTTGTGTTGAGCTCTTTATTGATGAAGATAAGGGATTCACTGTCATCATTTAACCGCGCTTTAAGCACTTTCTCATACAGCAAAATAAATTCCCGTATCTTTTCTCTCTTAGATGGCAGTATTAACTCATGGTTAGAAATAAAATGTTTAAAGCTGTCAAGCTGGTTGTAGATCTGTTCATACATCCCCACCTCGTAATTTATTTTAAGGTGCAGTATCTTTATATCGATCTTTAATGCGAAGTAATCCTGCTTTATCTTAAGTATATGCTCTAGTGATCTTTCAAACATCCCTTTTCCGAAATAGATATATGCGTAACAGTAGTTGTACATGCTATCCCTGTTTTGAGGGTGAAGCTCTTTTATGTATTTATTTATAAAATCTTCAGCCCAGCTTAAATTATTAATCCTAATCGAAGTCTGGAATATGTTCCTGAAGAGGTCGAGGGAAATATATTTGTTAGAGCTGTTTGTATAATACCTCTTTCTCAGCATTATACCGTATGCGTTGAAAAGCTCAACATAATACTCAGCTTTGCCTTCATTGCAGTTATTCACGCAGTAATCAATAAGCCTTCCGAATAAGAAATGCAGCTCATCGGTATTAATCATCTCTGAATATTCAATTATATTCTTTTTGAAGAGGTGAAAATATTTCTCATGGTTACGCTTTGTGAACAGCATATAAAGGTTGTAATAGATCTCAAATATATGGCTTATTTCAGATTCATTTCTTTTTAAAGCCACCATTATCTCTTTCAGGTCCATCGGCTCAAGCAGTTCCGGTATTATATTCTTTATCTTTGGCTTGCCCTGCCTTTTGGTTATTTTGAGGATAGTATCATTCTGCTTGATAGTTTCCAAAATAAAGAACGCCAGCTGGTTCTTTGCGGAAATATTAAGTGAGTTTATTGAATAGTTCAGGTTTTGCTCGTTATAAAGGTTCCGGTTGATAACATAATTATTGAACTTATCTGTTTCTATTTTAATTCTCTTAAAAAAGTAGTCTGAATCAGCCTCATTGTAACCGGGTATCACACTTTCAGCCTCGCTTATATTCTTTTCTACCTGTTTGTAAAGCTTCCTGTTGTAAAGCTGTTTCCTTAAATGAGTAAGGTAATCAAATTCACTTCCTTCAAAGCCTGAAATTGCAAGAAATTTATCAAGTACCAGCTTTAATTTTGAAATAAGGTCCCTCATTGTGGAATCATTAAAATTATTCTTCTTATCCATTTTATGGAACAGCCCTTTTCTGGAAATTGATGTACTCCGGAAATCAGGGTAATATTCCATTATTGCAGTAAACAGCAAAATTACTTTTGGGTATGGATTCAGGTACGGGCTCTTCATGAATTTCCTGAAATTCTTAATATCATTTTTGCTGAATGTCCTTAAAATTTCCAGTAAGGCTTCGTTTACTTTATAATTCATTTTAATATCAAAAATTAACGGCAAATTTTTATAATATTACCTGAAATATAGCAAAATAACCAATAAAATAAAACATATCGACTTCAATAAATAACGGCATTTTATCTTTTATTTCTTTGTCAATTCTGTTTGAAATCTATAAGTTGAATGTAAATCAAACCTATTATTAATCTAATAAATCTAACACAAATGAAAAATTTTACCAGGAAAATTTTAAGAGGATTTTTACCGTTAATTTTCGTTATTGCTTCATTTATAGTGTTTTCTTCAATTGCTGATGCAACAGAAGAGTATAAAATAGTGAGAGTATGCAATAACGGGATATGTATCGTTACTGTCTATGCTTCTGACGGAGCTATAGTTAATGTATACGAAGAGCTTGATATCCGCCCTTAATTAATCATTGGTTTAAATTTCGATCCGGAAAAATTTCTTTTTAAACTTAAATCAGGAGGAAACTGTCATGGTAAAAAAATCTTTTCAGCTTTTTATCATTGCATTAATTTTCTGGCAGTGCAATAACATTCGTTCGCAGAATGATGATGTTAAGTGGTCACGTGATCCTTCAACCCAGGTAAGGGTTATTGGTGAGTATGTTGACCTGCCGCAATCTTTATTTTTCCAGAACCCGAATAAAACAGACAGGGTGATAAATACACAGCTGGGCAATTTTGTGATAGGCCCTAGCTTCAGACCGTTTCCTCATACTGCAACGCAGAGTGAGGTTGATGTTACAACCCAGGCCGGAAGTAGCAATATCATCTTTGCTGCATGGAACTCATTTGGTCCGTCATTTTTCGGAACAGGATATACCGCTTCAACAGATGGCGGTGTTACATGGGCAGGCAGCAACCAGACATTTTTGCCAAACAGCGGTGACCCCGCCAACTGGGTCTGGCCTGTGGGGAGCACATGGGCAGGCAGGTTCGGACACTCTGTTATTCAGGGAGCAGCATTTTCTAACACAAATGGTGTTACATGGACGGGACAGGTAAATTTCCCCGGTGCGAGCAGCTTCGATAAGAATTTATCCTGTGTGGATGATATAAGCTCAAGTACATTTTTTGGCAGGGCTTATACCGTGTGGACAAATTTTTCTGGCACTTTTGCCAACAGGATAGTTATTTCATTTACAACGGATGGCGGCACTACATGGAGCACAGCAGCTCCTGTAAGCCCCGTGCCTTCAGCAGGACATCATCACCAGGGCTGTGATGTAAGGGTCGGACCCGGAGGGAATGTTCATGTTGTATGGGCAAACTGTACTACCAACGGGCAGAATTCCACTGAAGACAGCTTAGGCTATGCACGCTCAACTGATGGCGGTGTAACATGGGTGTTTGCAAGTAACCATGTTTGCGATATGAACGGTATCAGGTCAAGCAATCTTTTTAACGGGATCAGAACGAACGGTTTCCCAAGGCTTGATATAGATAAAACAGGGGGACCACGCAACGGATGGATTTATGTTGTTGCAGGTGAAAAGAATTTTACACCCGCTCTTGATAACTCGGATATAGTGCTTATGCGTTCAACTAATAACGGTTCAGTATGGACCCGTACAAGAGTTAACCAGGATGCTTCAGGTAAGCTTAATTATGTTCCGGCCGTAAGAGTTGATGAGTGCGGCGGGCTGAATATTGTGTATTATGACCAGAGGAATGTATCTGCT
>JAPUEV010000337.1 GCA_027492415.1 Ignavibacteria bacterium | reverse complement strand
GATCTTTTTTCTCTTCTTCTTTTTTGATCTCGGGCTGCTGGATCTGAGGATTATTTGTGGTAAATGATGTTACCTGTGATGATGAAACCTGTACATTCATTGGATTAACGACAAGCTGTTTTATCTTGTCATCCATTTTTTCCAGGTCTTCTTTTTTGATTATTACGTATAGATTTGTATCAACAATTATGGATTTTTTGATTATTTCATACAGCTTCTGCAATGAATCAGGGGATAAGAAGACTTTGGGCTTACCGTCATCTTCTACTACCTGAGTCAGATCAAGGTTGGCACCCTTGATGGCAATTACACACACTACAAATATGTATAACGCCTGGTAGATTATAAATTTAACGTCTTTTTGCTTTTTCATTTAAGTTTTTTCTCCTGGTCAGTCAATAATTTACTGTGCTCTTTTTCCTGCTAAATATGCAAGGTTATCTAATCCTTTAACAGCCTGTGCATCCTTAAATGAATTTACTGTTTCAGTTAACATGTGTGAAGTGATCTGTAATTCTTTCAAAAGCTTATCATCAGGATATTTAATGTTATCCATTTCCTTCATCAGGTTACGCATTGCCTCAAGGTTATTCTTCATAGCCTGTGAGTATTCCGCGGTCTGTGATGCAGCAGCAAGTGCTGTTGTTAATGACTGGCTTGTATTCTGAAGCTCTTTAAGCAATTCTGAATCGTGAACATTGGTTTTGCTCATCTCAGCAATAGCATTCTTCATGATGACAACGTTCTTTGAAATATTTTCGCCGAACTCTGCTGCTTTTTTGAGTGAGTTTGAAATTTCTGCTGCTTCTTCTTTTGAGAATTTCTCGTAACCCGGTCCGGTTGAAGCGCCTGCGCCCTTAAAACCGTCATGGAGCTGCTGTAAAATCGCTCTCTGGTGAATATCTTCGCGTTCTGTGAAATACTCTTTTTCAAGATCGTTTAGCTCTTCACGAAGCTCTGCGAATTTTAATCCCTGTGCATCAAACACTGTTTCAAACAGCTTTGCAACAGCAAGAATAATTATAGATTTTATTTCGAAAGGTACTGAAAATCCGAGGAACACAATTGGACCTTCTTTGATTGAAATAAGAAGGATAGCTGCACCAAGTAACGGAAGCGCTGTACCAACACCGTCAACAATTGTTGCGTAACGGTTGGTGATCCTTTCAATAATTTCCTGTGAACAGCCTTTCTGCGAAACTTCTTTCATTAATTTCCTGTATGAAAGCTCAGCAAGTAAAATAAATAATGCATAAACTATAAAAGGCATCCACCATAATGATACAGGCTCAACACCTTTGTTAAGTGTAACGCTGCCGGGGAAAACTGTATTGGCAAGTGTCTGCGCAATCTTTCCGATGAACGGTACATTACCAACATCAATAAATACTGAAAGAAGCAGTGCTATTACAGATGGAATTGCCGGAGCAAATCTTCCTGCTACACCTTCAGCCTGGATTTTATTGATGCCTCTGTTGATTACATATTGCTTTAACTCGTGATATTCGGTAGACTGTTTTAATAATTCCTGAACTCTTTTATCAAGATTATCTTTTTTAAAGTTGCTACCGAAAAGCTGTGAAGAACCGCTGTTTTGTGCCGTTTTTACATTAGCAGAAGTTTGATCCATTGTTGTTGACTCCGTTTGTTTTAGTTTTATTTACGAACCTAAAGTTAAAAATTATATAAAATTATTAATGCTAATCAGTTAACTACCATAAATAATTCGATTAATCGCAATATTTACGAATTAGTTTGAAAAAACAATACCAGAATTACGTTAGATAATTCGCAAGGGCGAATTTTAGTCGATTTTTGCGAAAAAAACTACACCTGATGGGTTAACCTTAAAGAGTGAACCTTATTCGCTATAGGCAAGTCAACACTTTCTCTTACCTTTTTCTCAAAATCAGGCATAAATTTCTTAATTGCCCATTTAACCGGCCATGCCGCTGCATCTCCAAATGCGCATATTGTGTTGCCTTCAATATTATTGGCAACATCTTTTAAAAGATCAATATCTTCGTTCCTGCCCATTCCTTTATCTATCCTGTCAAGTATTTTCAGCATCCAGCCGCAGCCTTCACGGCAGGGCGTACACTGCCCGCATGATTCATGATAATAGAACTGGGTTATTCTTTTAATTACTTTTACAATATCGGTATCTTCATTCATTACCACAATACCGCCTGTCCCTATATATGAATTTACTGATTTCAAATGTTCATTATCCATCTGCAATCCTTCAATTTCATCTGCAGTCAATGGTGGCATAGAAGAGCCGCCGGGGATTATCATCTTTATCTTTTTGTTATCTTTAACTCCGCCGCCGTATTTATAAATGAGGTCTGTCAGCAGAGTACCTGAAGGCAATTCATATATACCGGGTTTATTGATATGCCCGCTAAGACCGTATAATAAGGAGCCTGCGTGTTTGGGCTCGCCTATTTTGCTGAACCACTCGCCGCCGTTATCAATAATAGGCGAAATATTTGCAAGTGTTTCAATATTATTAATTGTTGTCGGGCAGCCCCATAAGCCAAAATTGGCAGGGAAGGGAGGCTTGAAACGCGGCATCCCGCGCTTGCCCTCTATGGAATTCAACAGCGCTGTTTCTTCGCCACAGATGTATGCACCTGCGCCCCTGTGGATATAAATATCTGTAGAAAAATCAGAACCTAAAATATTTTTACCAACCAAACCTTTTGCATATGCGTCATCAAGCGCTTTCTGAAGCATAACTATCCATGGATAATACTCACCGCGGATATATATATACGCTGTTTTTATTCCCATTGCAAGGCATGCAATTAATGTGCCTTCTAAGAACTGGTGCGGATTTTTTTCGAAAATTTCTCTATCCTTAAAGCTTGCCGGCTCAGACTCATCACCGTTGCAGCAAAGGTATTTTGGCTTATCTGATTTCTGGGGCATGAATGACCACTTCATACCTGTGGGGAAACATGCTCCGCCTCTTCCGCGCAGACCTGATTTTTTTACTTCTTCAATTATCTCTGTCGGCGTCATTTTAAGCGCTTTTTTAAATGCGCCGTAGCCGCCATTTTTCATGTAGACTTCAATGTTGTGATAATCGGGAATATTTTTCAGTATAATCGGCTGGAAATCAGACATATAGTTTTATTGTTCTTTTAGCTTTTTGAAAGTTTTTCTAAAATTGAATCAATTTTATCTTTTGAAAGGTTCTCTTCGTAATAATTGTTAACCTGCATCATCGGAGCAGTGCCGCAGCTGCCAAGGCACTCAGCCTCTATCAGGGTGAACTGGCCGTCAGGCGTTGTTTCGCCAATGCCGATATTCAGCTTATCGGATATATAATCAACAACATCATACCCTCCGCAAAGCATGCATGAGACATTTGTGCATACCTGCAGGTGATATTTGCCTACCGGTTTCTTGTTATACATTGTGTAAAATTCAGCGACTCCAAGCACATGCTCGTACGGTATATTAAGTATATTGCCTACATACTTCATAACTTCGGTTGAAAGCCATCCGTACTGTTCCTGCGCAAGCCATAAGGCAGCCATTAATGCAGCGTGCTCTGTAGGGTAGTGAGATTTAGCTTCTTCAAGCTTCTTTAAATTCTCTTCAGTAAATTTTATTTCCATAGTTATATTACTTCTTGTTCCCGTCCCGCAATTGTGCGGGATAAACTCCGGCGGGAATCTTGTTTTTAATCATGTATGTCAATTAAATCAGAAATCAAGAAAATCATGTAAAACAAAAAATCAGAAAATCATGTCAATCAAAAAATCAAGAAAATCATGTTAATCAAGGTGTTCATGGTTATTTATCAGCCTCACCCATTACTGGATCAATGCTCCCGATAATTGCAACTATATCACTAATCATAGCGCCTTTCATCAAAGTAGGAAGCGCGCTCAGGTTAACAAATGAAGGGGAGCGGATCTTTAACCTGAAAGGATAACCCTTTCCGTCACTGATAGCATAGAAACCAAGCTCACCTTTTGAAGCTTCAATTGCCTGGTAAGCTTCAACTCCTTTTTCAGGAGTGTTGCCAAAGTTTACTATCATAAAGTCATGTATAAGCTCTTCCATCTTTGAATAAACTTCACCCTTATCAGGTAGTACCTGCTTTGCGTCCGGTGTGTTAATAGGTCCCTGCGGAAGTTTCTCTATACACTGTCTCAATATCTTGTATGTCTCATACATTTCTCTTACTCTTACATAATATCTTGCCAGTACATCACTTTCTGTTGCTGTTGGTACATTAAAATCAAGCTCAGGATATTTCAGATACGGGTCGTCAATTCTCAGGTCATTAGGAACGCCGGCTGCCCTTAAGTTCGGACCTGTCATACCAAGAGATATTGCGTTTTCTTTTGATATGTAGCCAACACCTTCGCACCTGTTTATGAATATTTTATTTCTTTCAATTAAGTTGCGGGCATCTTCAAGCTTTGGTATGAACTGGTCTAAAAATGCAACAAGCCTCGCTTTGCATTCATCGCTCATATCAAGGGCAAGTCCGCCAATTCGTGTATAACTTGTAGTAAAACGCACGCCCGCTAGTATATCCAGTATATCAAGTATCTTTTCACGTTCTGTGAATGTCCATAAAAACACTGTTAATGCGCCAACATCCATTGCCATAGAGCCCATCCACACCAGGTGTGAGGCAAGCCTTGCCATTTCGCAGCACATGGTCCTTATCCACTGCGCGCGGGGAGTAGCTTCTATCTTAAGTAATTTTTCTATTGCAAGTACATAGCCTACATTATTTGCAAGCGGAGAGAGGTAATCAAGCCTATCGGTATGGGGAATGAACTCATGGAAAGTCATATTTTCAGCAAGCTTTTCATACCCCCGGTGCAGGTAACCAAGGACTGGTACTGTGCCAACTACTGATTCGCCATCAAGACTTACCACAAGCTGTAATACACCGTGTGTAGCGGGATGCTGGGGACCCATATTGAGAACAAGCTGGTTATCCAGTGAGCCTTCAAAATGTACCCGTACGTCATCAGACTCAAGAGCCCGTAATATCTTTTCCTGTCCTAAAGAAATATGGCTCTCTTCTTTAGTTTCCTCTATGTATTCTTCTTTTGTTAATTCTAAAGACATATATTATTTATAAGCGCTGGACGCTTTATTTATTATTTTTTAGGTAGTGTAACAGCCCCGGGCAGACCCATGAGCGGGTAATCTTTTCTTAAAGGATGGTATTCATACTCTTCCATCATATACATTCTGCGAAGGTCAGGATGGTTTAAATAAACAATACCCATCATATCGTAGGCTTCGCGCTCAGCCCAGTTAGCTGATTGCCATACAGGGTAAAGACTTTCTACCTCTGGCTTTTTGGAATCAAGCTTAACTTTTAAAAATACCCGTGTCTTGTTTGTCAATGAATAAAGATTGTAAATGCTTTCAAATCTTTCATTCTTAGTGAACCTGTCAACACTGACAATATCCCTGAGCTGTTCAAATTTGAATTCATCTCTTAAAATAGTTGCTATTTCAACGAGTCTCTCTTTAGGGACCTCGATCATAGGGTAATTTATGTTTTCTGAGAAAACTACTCCAGTAAATCCATTGGATTCAGAGAGCTTATTTTTGATTTGTTCTGTTAATTCTGCCATAATTTATAGGCAAATTTAGCAAAATATGATAAGAATTTCAATGCTGTAAGATTTTGTGTAAATACCTAGTTCCCAAACCTCCAGGCTGTCCAGTTTGGGATCAATAAATCAATTATTATCTAAAGTGGCATAACTCATCGGTTGACTTAAAGTCATCTGGTGAGTATATAATTTATACTTTCAATGGACTTTTCTCAATCCCCAGCTTACCGCCAACGAACATTGCACCAAGATACAATACTGCAGCAATTATAAACACTACCCTGAAGCCATAGCTCATGGAGAGCATTACTACCAGCACACTTCCAAGCACACTGAAGAAACCGTTAACGCCCCAGCCGAAGGCAACGAGGTATTTGGAGCTGTTATCAATTTTGCTCATTCCGTAAGGGAAAGGTATACCCATAAAGAACGCAAGCGGCGCTATCATCACAATTGATATCAGTACACGCCACATAATATCCATTCTTACCATTGAATCAAATATTACAGAATTAAGTAATCCAATAATTACAGTAAGCGCAGCAATTAAAATGTAAATTACTTTTACATTCTTAAT
>JAPUEV010000336.1 GCA_027492415.1 Ignavibacteria bacterium | reverse complement strand
CTTATAATCGGGGAATCATTTGAAAATTCAACAGGCAAAAAAAATTTGCCTGCGGATAAAATAATTTTCTCAGTAAAAGGCTTATCTGTAAATAATGATAAAAAGATAATGGCTGTTAAGAATGTTTCCTTCGATATCAAAGAAGGAGAAATTCTTGGCATTGCAGGTGTTGAAGGCAACGGGCAGACAGAGCTTATTGAAGCTGTATGCGGGTTAAGAAAATTTAGGGGCAGCATAGAGCTGAACGGCAGAAATATTACTCACAAAGTACCGGTAGCGCATATTCCAGCTGACAGGCATAAGCATGGCGTAGTAATGGAATATACTATTGCAGAAAATATCATTTTAGGCAGAGAAGACGAGAACAGATTTTCTACACTTTACCTTCTGAATGAAAAAGGTATCAGGGATTATTCCAGTAAGCTGACCGCAGAATATGACGTAAGACCAAACGATATCGAAGCGCTAATTGCAGGACTTTCGGGGGGAAACCAGCAGAAAGTAGTTGTAGCAAGGGAAATTTCAAAAGAAACTGATCTTGTTGTTGTAAGCCACCCAACCCGCGGACTTGATATTAAGGCATCGGATTTTGTGCACACATCGTTATTGAATGAAAGCCGGAAAGGCAAAGCTATACTTCTGGTTTCAAGCGATCTTGGCGAATTATTAAAGCTGTGCGACAGGATCGCTGTAATATATAACGGTGAGTTTAATGCATCGCTTGAAGCAGCAAAAACAAATGAGCGGGAAATAGGCTCATACATGCTGGGAATTAAGAAGGAGTTATCAAGCTGAAAGATATGAATAAATATCTGCAGTACGCAATTGGTCCCCTGCTTTCGGTGATACTTTCATTATTAACAGGTGGTGTACTAATTGCGCTTATTGGACAAAATCCGGTTGATGTATATACAAGGCTTTTTGTTGATACCCTTGGGAATACATATGGAATTGGCCAGGTGTTATTTAAGGCAACGCCTTTAATACTTACCGGCTTATCAGTCGCATTTGCTTTCAGGGCGGGGTTGTTCAATATAGGAGCAGAGGGTCAATTAACAATAGGCGCATTTGCAAGTGCATGGGCAGGATTTACGTTCACTTCATTACCATGGATAGCGCTTATACCATTATGCATACTTACAGGATTTTTAGCAGGTGCATTCTGGGCAGCAATTGCCGGATTTTTAAAAGCACGCTTTGGTTCACACGAAGTAATAAACACTATAATGCTTAACTTCATTGCGCTTGCGTTGGTAAGCTACCTGGTAAATAATGTTTACCTTGTGCCTGCTACAATTCACACGCCGGAAATTTCTCCACACCCAGAACTGGTGAGGTTTGATATAATGACAGGTTTATTTAAAGGCTCTCCTTTTAACACAAGCTTTATAATTGCCATAGCCGCATGTTTTATTATGTATTACGTGATACAAAAGACACCCTTTGGATATAAGATTAAAACCCTTGGCTATAATAAGAACGCTGCTGAATATGCAAGGATGAATACAGGCAGGCTGACGGTACTTTCAATGGCAATTGCAGGAGGATTTGCGGGTATTGGCGGATTGAATTTTGTCAACGGGTATAAGCATTACTTTGAGCTTGGCTTTTCTGATAATGCGGGATATGTTGGTATAGCGGTAGCATTGATCGCAAGGAATAATCCGTTTGCTATAATTTTTGTAGCAATATTTTTCGGTATACTCGAGTATGGCGGGCTGACAGTGAATACAATGGTGCCTAAGGAAATTGTTACAATACTGCAGGGGGTTGTGATACTGCTGATAATAACACTTACAGAAATTTTTGACAGGAAGTTTAAACTAAAGAAAGTATAGCATAATAAATTGCAGGACCTTTTTACAATAGCGTTCATTTTCCAGACATTCAGGATAACTATACCTTACCTGCTGCCTTCAATTGGCGCGGTCTATTCTGAAAAAGGCGGTGTAGTAAATATTGCCCTTGAAGGAATACTCTTAAGCGGAGCGTTTGCGGCAACTGCGGGAACGTATTATACAGGCAATGTTCTCTTCGGGACTCTGTGCGGGGTTGTATGCGGCGTACTTGTTGCTTTGATACACTCGGTGATTACAATTACATATAAAGCTAACCAGATTGTTTCAGGGATAGCGATAAACATACTTGCTTTCGGGGTGACTAAATTTTTCTGCAAGATAATATTCAATTCTTCAAGCAATTCAGCCCGCATACCAGGACTTGAAACACTCGGACTGCCTTTTAATCCTTTTTTAATATTATGCATAATAATAATTGCAGTTACATATTACGTAATTTACAGGACAAGGTTTGGCCTAAGGTTAAGAGCGGTTGGAGAAAATCCCGAAGCGGCTGATTCACTTGGCATAAACGTAAACAGGATAAGGTATATTGGTGTACTTATCAGCGGAGCCCTTGCGGGGCTTGGCGGAGCATGGCTTGCGCTGGACCAGCACAGCTTTACTGATGGTATGTCAGCCGGCCGGGGATATATTGCGCTTGCCGCAATGATAATAGGCAAATGGAATCCGTTGGGTGCTGCCGCCGCCTGCCTCTTATTCGGTTTTGCGGAGAGCTTTACACTTCAGTTCCAGGATTCAGGGATTCCGACGCAATTCATACAGATGCTGCCTTATGTACTGACTATTATAGTTCTTGCCGGATTTATTGGCAAGGCAAATCCACCAAAAGCTGACGGTATACCTTACGAAAAGAAAGATTGAATCAATACGTTTTAATCGTGCCACGAAATCAGAATATTTTAGTCTGCAGTTAAATTGTTAATAAGAAGAAAATGAAGATTATGCGCAAACTTATTCGGGGCACGATAAGTTTTTACTCAGGGCACGGCAATTCTTCTTTATTAATCACTAAAACATTGTTAATTTTACCCTATTGGCTATAAATTTCCGTAAATACACAGGTATAATCGCAGGCAGCAGGCATATTTTTCTGCTGAACTTAACGGACAAGTTATTTTCGTTCATAATCATGCTTTTGCTTGCAAGGTATTTTACCACAGAAATTTACGGGATGATTGTGACCCTAATTACTTTAAGCATGGTGTTTGTTTCTGTGTTTGATCTGGGTCTGCCTATTTATATACAAAGAGAAATTGCAGTAAACCGGAATAATGCCGGCGAAGTATTCAGCCGGGTATTTATCACCGGTACAATTTTATTTATACTGTATTACCTTACGATGTTAGTTACAATCCGTTTGGTTTACCCGGATATTCCTTTCACGCTCTTTACCATAATTTCTGTAATGATGTATATTTCGTTCCTTGTAACTATCTCAGGCAAGGCGCTTTCGGGAATAAATGAATATAAAGAACAGCTTATAGCTTTCCTGCTGCCAAGGGTATTGATACTGATAATATTTTTTGCAGGAATATTTATTTATAAAGCTGATGTAAATATTTTGATGGGAGTAATGCTTGCAGGTATATTTATAAATCTTCTGATGGCACTCCGATACCTGCTGAGGAATAATATAGGTCTTAAATTTAAGGGATTTACAGCAGTTGGTGTCGGGAAAATGATTGTAATTTCTATTCCATTAGGGCTGGCTGTCATTTTTAATTTCCTGTACGATAAGATAGATCTGCTTCTGATATCAAAATTAACGGATTACAGTGAAGCAGCGTTTTATAATGTTGCATACGGCTTATATAAAGCTTCGGCATTGGGATTCTCATTTCTGCTAGTATCCGGGTTTACTAGAGTAGCAGAGCTAAACCGGGATATAACCGGAATCAGAACATTTTTTAAAGAACATGCAAAGATAATTTCTGTAATATGTATAATAAGCGCAATACTGCTTTATTTTTTATCCGGCCTGATTATAAACACTGTATACACTGATAAATTCATTGGATCAGTTCCTGTGCTGAAGATCCTTTCATTCGGCATAATTGCGATGGGATTAAATAACCTTACGGGTATTATATTAAATGGAATGGGTTATTTTAAAATTGTAATGTATATTACGTTATACGCATTAATCATGAATGTTGTTTTGAACGCTGTGTTCATTTCCATCTACGGGATACAGGCAGCAGCGATTTTAACTGTGGTGACTGAATATTTTATCCTGGCAATTGAATGGGTTTATATGAACAGAATACTCAGAGAACTTAATATTAATAAGGTATAGAATTGGGAACATCGAACTGGCAGAATATTTCGTATAACATTGAGCTTATCCGCAGGCTTGACCCGGGTTCAATACTGGATGTGGGTGTAGGTTTCGGCAGGTGGGGAATATTGTTCAGGGAGTTCCTTGAGATCTGGGATAACGGCAGGTATAACGGCAAATGGCAGCGTGTAATTGATGGCGTTGAGATTTTCCCTGACTACATTAAGGAATATCATAAATATTTTTACAATGAGATCCATTTAACAAATGCGCTTGAATATCTTAAAGAGACACATAAGGTTTATGACCTCATCAATTTTGGAGATGTAATTGAGCATTTCTCAAAGGAAGAAGGAATTGAGCTGATAGATCTTGCTTTAAAGAAGGGTAAAAATGTTCTGATAAATATTCCAATTGGTAAACACTGGGCGCAAAGCGGAACTGAAGAGAACCCATACGAAGAACATAAAAGCATATGGTACAATAATGATTTTACAAAATACAGGCACCATAAAATAAAGACTTTTTATGATCTTACATTAAGGGAGTTTAGTGTAGTACTTTTATCTTCGGAGAAGATCTCATTCACTAAAAAATACGGCAGGTATTACAGGCTGAAAAACATTCTGAAACACAGGCTTGGGTTAAAGAAAATGATTGAATCGTTTGAACAGAAAAGAAAATAATACAAAAGTAGTTTTTGCGGGCAGGTATTCTGACGGTGAAAACACTTCGGGTCCGGAACATACCGCTTACAGTATTTTCAGTGAACATTGCAAAAAACATAATTCAGTTTTTATTCAGTATTTTTTTGACGGCAGGAAATATTCGTTTTGGAAAAAGCTTTTCGGCAGAATCAGTGCAGATACAGAAAATGGAAAAGTTTTAACTCTGGGTATATTCAGAATAATACCGGAATTAAGGAAGCTGAAACCAGGGATTATTCATTTATTAACATTTGAACGGTTTGCTGTAATATTTTATTTGTACAGAATGATATTTAATGTTAATATTATATATAATTCACACGGCGTAATACAATATGAAAACAATGTAATCAAAGAAACGAATCGGACGAAAGACAGATTTTCTGAGCGGACATTTCTGAAGCATTCAGATATGATTGTATTCCCTTCTGTTAACACTCTTAATATTGCTGAGAAGTATTGCGAATTTGATGATTCACAGGCTGTAATTCTGCCAAATGGTATTGATGAGCTTTTCATTAATGAAAACAGGGCTGCAGGAACGGGAAACAGGCTTAAGGCAGTTATACATCACAAGAACAGCCTTAACAACAGCGGAATAGAATTACTTAAACAGCTCACCACAGCCGCATTGCCAATTGATATTTATATTATCGCTTCTTCAGATATTCAAATAAGCCTAAGTAAAGAAATAAATTATTTCACAGTTCCGTTAATGAAGAGAAATGAGCTTGCAGAATTCTACAAAGATAAAGATATTTTCCTTTCACTGAATAAGTACGATACATTTTCTATCGGTACCGCAGAAGCAATGGCATCAGGACTGGTACCTGTAATAACAACTGAAACAGGCATTAGCAGATACATTGAGCAAGGTGTAAACGGTTATACATTTTCATACAGCCTGCATAATGATCTGCAGGTTTTATTGGATAGAATAACAAAGTTGGATGTAAATGAACGTAAAAATATTTCAAAAGCTGCAGTTGATACAGCCAAAAGCCTTAAATGGGTTAATGTTTATGAAATGTATGAGCACATTTATAAAGGAATGAATGCATGAATGTTCTGATAATTGCAAATGAGCTTAATTATTCCTGCGGGGTCACCAATCACCTGCTGCACCTGGCCAAGGGGCTTACAGAAAGCGGCAAGGTAAACCTGTGGATAATCTGCGGCGGAGGGAACGGTATCAGCCGTTTTGCAGATATTAATGTTACAATTATTTCTGATGAGAGGTTCCTTCACATCAACCGGACATTTTCAAGCTTTATCTTCACGATAAATTTCCTGGTTAAATTTATCAGGAAGAATGAGATCGATATTATACACTCCCACTCACATTACG
>JAPUEV010000335.1 GCA_027492415.1 Ignavibacteria bacterium | reverse complement strand
TGAAGAAACGGCTTTTGATCAACAAATATGAAAAAATGAAGCTATGTTTCAGCTTTCAATCTTAGGGCTCATAGTCATAAGGACATCCATTTTTCTTGTATCCTCGTTATCTTTATGAATGACAACCTCACACTCCCACGGCATCTGGTTATCATCTTTAAATTTAAACTTGCTTGTATATGTTTCATCCGCACTAACCTGGGTACCCAGTTTTTTCCAGTTATGTTTTGTGCTTAAGCGGTCACAGAACACATCTGAAAATTTCTCAGTGGTAAGATCTGTTTCGATCTTGTATTCGTATTTAAGCTTTTGCGGCTCAGTACAATCCTGGCCTGCATGTAAAAAAGACCCGAAGAAGAAGCTATGAAGGGCAAAAACAAGTGCTGCAAAGAGAACTTTTTGCATAGCTGTTCATTTAAATTTTTTGGAAAAGAATGTTAATTAAACTTTGTTTTAGAAAAATATTTATTAAATATAATTAAAAATTGAATTCATAGCTAACCTTGAAATATCTCCTTGTATATTCAAGGCGGTCGCCATCAAGATTTAATACCAGATACACGCTGCTTCCGCCGAAGAATTCATACTGCAGCATTGTGTTAAGCAGAGCTTTTTTGCTGAAAGTATCACGCTGGTAATATGCCCTCAGGAATAATTTATCCATTATCTTGTAATCAAGCTTTATATTATAAATCGTTCTATCAGGCTCTTCACCCTGTTTTACGTAATTGTAATTAGCTCCAAGCCTCAGCTTCCCGAAGAACGCAAGATCTACAGAAGCATAGGGATTGAGCAGCTTATCTCCAAAATACCTCCCGCCGTAAAAGCCCGCTGAGAATGAATTATTGCCGAACACTACTTTAAAGTTATGCTCGGTTAAGATATTATCCCTGGTTAAAATATTACCCATTGCGTCATGGTCATTGGGTCTATCAAAATTTAAGCTGTGGAAAAAGCTCAGCCAGCCGGTAACTTTATAGAACAGGTTCCCGAAGACACCGTTCTGGTAATTGAAGCTTTCGGAAAATTCATGAGACCTGTAATAACCGGCAGTAATGTTAATATTGCTGAAATATTTATTATTATTTACAAACTGGTAGCCGCCGCTTATATTCATCTCATCATAATTATTGCCGTAATTATTGAATAATGTCAGCGCATTGAAATTTGAATCATACCTTGTATAGCTTGCATCCATATACGGACCGCCATTGCTGTTCTGCTCATAATACAGGTAAGCATTGTACATATTACCGCTGTTTGATTTAAGGGAATTATCTGTAATGTTATCAAAGGTGCGGAAGCTGCGGGCAAACTGGGTAATAAGCCTGAACCTTGAAGGAAGGTTGATCTTGCTATCCACACTTACCATTTGTTCTTTCATGGAGTCAAGCTGGCTATAATTATACATAAATAGCCCGCCTATGTTGAAATCCTGGAAATTGAAGTTAGGACGCGCTACAGCAAAACGGCGGGTTGAGTTTTCTGCATAAGGCAGGGTATCCTGTACATAGAGCGCACCCATCTTGAATTTATCGCTCCGGTAAGTATAGTTAAAACCGTAATCTATCTTATCAATTGCACGTGAATAGAACAGCGTTACCGGTGTTCTGTAGATATCAAGATCCTTGCTGAAGAATGGCCGTTTTTCCTGAAGGAAAATAGGCCGGTTATAGAATGCAAACCTGAATGGGTCAGCTTCAAGGGTTGATTCATCAGTATGGAAAGTACTTTTCAGCTTATGTTTATCAAGACTGATAGCAAATTCACCGCCGTAGTTGAGCCTTGCAGTATCATTGTTAAAGCTTCTGCCCACAACAAACGGTGTAAGGTTGAACCTTAAATTCAGCTTTTCATCAAATGGTGTTGTAAGATCGAACTTATAAAGGCTTTTTAAATTCAGAAGCTCGCTGTTTGGCGTTAATGCATACCATGTATAGTTGCCATCAGGTGTATAAGAAAACAGCTGGAGATCAATGCCAAATTGTTTTTTGTTCTTGTTCTGCAGCCTTTCAACGGGAATTTTAATTTCCATTTCGCAGTATCCGGGCTTGCCGTCTTTAGCTTCTTTGAATATTGTAACTTTATTTTCCCACTGCCAGTCCCACTCATATGACTGGTTAGTCTGGTTATAAACAATAGCATCACGCTGGTTATTTAAAAAGCTTACAACAAAAACATATCCGTTCTTGTTCTTATTCTCAAGATCAAGCAGAATGAAGAACTCGTTCTCCTCATCGGTGCTTCTGTCACGGGTTAATGACTGCTTAATTATTTTTCCGCGCGGCCAGTATTTAATAGCGATATAGATAGCATCCTTAGTCTGTTTGATAAATGCAACTGTACTGTCGTAATCTTTCTTATCGGATTTAGGGATCATCATATAGAAATCAGTGAATACCTTCGCATCCTTCCATTCACTTTCAATTATCTTTCCGTCAATGCTTGGAGCAGAAGATACTTCAGGAGAGGTTTTATCATTGCCAGCATTTTCTTTGCTTGTCTGAGAATAGGAGGTCAATCCGCCGAACAGGCAAAGAAAGAACAGGATATATGATATTTTAGTAAAATAATTTTTCATGCGGTAAAAATAAACCTTTTTAAATGAAGTTAATTAATGAATGCTGCTCTGATTTGCAATGCGGTTAAAAATATAAAAGAGCTTGTGCGATGCCTGTCTCAAAAAAAATTGCCTATGGGTCAAATATAGGTTACAATTTTAGAGACAGGCGGCAGCCTACTTTTAACTAAGTTGCCTTCACGCTTGAGCCCTCAAAACAAGCGTCGCCCAATCGCACTGCTCTTTCATTCTTTTCCAGAAGGAGATCCAGATTGTTACTTTTCTGAATTTCTCTTTTGATGCTTCCTGTTTTAAAAAGGTTTAGTTTAAATGATGTTTTTAAAAATTATTCTACAGTTATTTTCCTGCTATATCTTAAATTAGACCAATAAAAACTGAAAGTGTGACTCTGCAGAAAAATTGCAATTTATTTCTATGTGTTATATACATTTAAACAGAAAATAAATTCTGCCGAAATACGTGCTTGCCTTAATATAAAACAGGATTATCAGAAATATGAAGGACTAAAGTTACAAAGATATAATTTTTTATATAATAAACAATATAACTGCTTATGTATATTTATTTATTGCACATTATTTGGATGAAAATTTTACAAATGAAGCTTTTAATTTCTTATATTTCAATACCTTATTATTCTTATTAAATTTTATTTTTTATTACAAATGCAAATAAAATATTACTTTACCAACACCAGCTTCAATGTTTCAGTGAATTTGCCTGAGCTCAGCTTATAAAAATATATACCGCTTGAAAAATTCACTGCATTCCACCTGGCTTCATACTTACCTGCATTCAGCCTGCTGTTCAAAAGTGAAGCAACAAGCTTACCTGATGAATCATAAACTTCAAGCTTTGTATTCCCGGGTTCGGGAATATCAAACCTGATATTAGTTACGGGGTTGAACGGGTTGGGATAATTCTGGTGCAGGTTAAAGCCTTCAGGAATTTCATTTGAATTTGTCTGAATGCCAATTACACCTGTTCCTTCTACTATCCTTATCACCTGGTTAAGCTGCACACCGGTGTAATATTCTGTTGCTCCTGAGAGCCACTCTACTTTAATGCTGTCAATTGATGAAGCATTGCCAAGCCCGAAATGCAGGTCAAGATTCTGCCCGCAATATCCTGATTGTCCTTCAACCGTTCTTGTAAGCCATACGGGATTCCCGTTGATAACTGCCCTTACCTTTACATTAGACCCGATTGCCGAGCGATTGGTTGCATTTCCGGTCAATTTTATTTCGATCCATTTATTGGCGTTACCATTATTTAAATAAGCGGCATTATTTTGATTTTCGTTGAAAGTCCTTGCTGTAAAAAGATCCAGGTCACCATCTGCATCCCAGTCAGCCCAGGCAAAGCCGTAGGAAAAGCCTAGATCATTTACAATTATATCACCGGTTATTTTTTCAAAGGCAGGGGTGCCGGTTTCCATAAGCTTATTTTTGTAAAGGCAGTTGGCAAGCTGCTGAGCTCCGGGGCCGTAAGCCTGTGTAACAAACATATCAAGATCGCCGTCATTATCATAATCTCCCCAGCCGGAGCAGGCAAAATAACCGTTTTCACTTACTATTGTATCATTTAATATTCGTGTAAAGTTAAAACTGCCGTCATTTCTGAAAAGAAAATTTTTCTGGTTTTCATTGTTTGCTACAAAGAGGTCCTGGTCACCGTCATTATCATAATCTCCCCAGCTGGAGCTCCATGAAATGCCGCCGCTTGTAGTTGGTGCTATACCCGTAATTTTGGTAAAGAAACCGTTACCGTTATTTTTATACATGTAATCGGCAGAACCGGATTCATTTGCAACAAAGATATCAAGATCCCTGTCGCCGTCAATATCCACCCAGTTGATATTGCGTGAAAGCAAACCGATATCCAGGAAGATAGCGCCTGAATCTATCCTGGTAAAATTACCGCCTCCCATGTTTTTGTAAAGCCTGTTACGTGAATTTGATGCTTTGCTGTTAGTAACAAACAGGTCAACAAGCCCGTCCTTATCATAATCACCCCAGCTGCAGGTCTCAGAAAAGCCGCGATCGGTAACAATTGGGCTGGAACCAAGGAATGTAAAAGCACCTGAGCCTGTATTTTTATAAAGCACGCTGATGGAATCATACCATGTGACTGTACACATATCAATATTTCCGTCATTATCAAAATCGGCCCAGCTTGAGCCGTCAAAAGGCAGGCTGTCATTAAATGGTGTGGTATTAAATAACCGAGTAAATTCTCCGCCTTCATTCCTGTATAAAAAGCTTACCTGGCCATAACGCTTACCGTTGCTGACATAAAGGTCAAGATCTCCGTCATTATCGTAATCAACAAAATTAACACTTCGCGATGCCCCGCCATCATTTACAAATGAGCCTGCGGTTACTTTCGTAAAGGTCTGTGATTTCAGTTTAATGTTTGATGAAAACAAAATGAACAATAAAATTACTGCGGTTAAAGAGGGCTTTATATACTTTAAATAATTTAACATCAGGTGTACCCGTTTCTATATTTTTTTATAAAATTAATATTAAGCTAAATATATTGAATTAGAGCAATACTCCCTATTACTATTAATGATATTATATTAGATTCCCATTTTACGAAATATTTTGTTATATTTATTAAATAAGTTTAATTTCAACTAATTAAAGCAAATAGATTAGGTTTCTATGAAGCAATCAAGTGATGTCCATGAGTTAATCCACTCAATGAACAAAAATGAAAAAAGATATTTTACATTGAGCTCTAAGCTTCAGAAAGGCGATAAAATCTATACACGGCTTTTTAAAGCACTGGAAAAACAAAAAATATATAATGAAGAAAACATAAAGTCAGAGTATAAGAACGAAAAGTTCATTAAGAATCTTGCTTTCAATAAGAACCATCTTTATAATTTAGTAATAAAATCACTGGTCTCCTACCACTCAGCCAAAAATATTGACGGGCAGATACACAGCCTGATATCAGAATGTTACATATTGTTCCGTAAGGCAATGTACCAAAAATATTTTAAGACAATTGCAAAAGCAAAAGAAATCGCCAGAGAGCATGAACGGTTCGGTTACCTGGTGCAGTTGCTTGATATGGAAAAGATAATAATACCAAAAGAAGATATACAAACGCTGCGGGCAGAAAAAATATATAATGAAGTTAATGAAACTGCAGATAAGATCATTAATATGTTCATTTACAGCAATATGGCAGGCAGCCTGCTGCACAGCTTCAGAAGTTACGGGCTGAACAGGGGTAATGTTCATGAAGAAATGATAGAAAGCCTGGTAAGCAGGCGCGAAATGGAATCTCCACTAAATGCAAAAAGTACCCGCGCACTGGATTCATACTACAGAGTAAAGGAGCTTTCTGCTATGGCAAAAGCAAGCAATGAAGAAGCATACAAATACCTGCTTAAGCGATACGAGATAGTAACAAAGAATCCAAAGCCATTTAAAGATTACATCATACACTATCCCAGCGATATTTTATATTCCTTAACAGAAATAAGCTTAAGCCTGAACAGGCCGGATGACTCTGAAAAATATTTGAATGAGAAAAGCAGGTCTGCAGATGACTATCCCAGTGACCGAGATGATATTGAAATATACAGCGCATATGCAC
>JAPUEV010000334.1 GCA_027492415.1 Ignavibacteria bacterium | reverse complement strand
AACATTAATCAAAAAGCCCGGCAAACACCGGGCTTTTATCGTTAATTAACTTACTAAATAATACAGGCAGTATTTACATACTGGATTTCTTAACATCTTTTCCGTCACCTTCGTATTTTGAAGGACACTTGGTAAGCACTTCAGTGGCATAGAAGCTGCCGTCTTTTATCTTGCCTTTAGCAACAACACTTTCAGCCATTTTGAAATTATTCGGTTCAGCACCGTCAAGGATAACCTTCATTTCAGTATTGTTCTCATCTTTCATATAGAAAGTGAACTTGTTGGTTGCTGGATCAAATCCGGCTTCTTTATCTTTTGACCATGAGCCTTTTACCTGGCATTTTTTATGTGTTTCTGATGCATGCTGAAAGTTTGCGTACTCTACTTTTGTATCTACAAAAGCAAAGAATCCCACCACAAGAAAAACTACTATTATGATGGCTCCTATTAGATATCTTTTATTCATTATTATTTCTCCTTCTCGATTTTTTTTAATTTCTTATCAACTGAAAACATGTAAAGGAAAAGACCCAGCCATATTATCAGTGTTATTGCAAGTACAATATAATTTGAGCTCTGTGATAATATATCCATAACTATGCCTGTGTCTCCTTCATATTAAGCTTTGCTAACCTTATTCTTAAATTAAGCATCCATGCAAATAATCCTGTAAACCCTGCAAGAGAGCTTAAAAATACGATCAGCATGCTGGTATTCATTTTCACTTTACCGCTGGAATTCACAATTGGATCCGGGTGAAGTGATTCAACAATCCTGGGGAAAATAAAAATAAAGAACGGTACTGTAATTCCCGCAAGGATTGAATATACTGATGATAGTTTTGCGCGCTGTTCTTCTGATTCAACTGCGCTTCTGAGTGCAAAATACGCTCCGTATATAAGTATTAACACAAAGATCGATGTTTGTCTCGGGTCCCAGTTCCAGAAAGCGCCCCACTCAAACTTTGCCCATATTGCGCCTGTTACAGTCGCTAGGACTGCAAAGATAAGTCCCAAAGCAGCAGATGAAGCTGCTTTATAATCATACAATATATCACGTGTTTTAATATATCTTGCACCATAAAAGAGTGCCATAATAAATGCTACAGTGCTTACCCATGCTGTGGGTACATGAAAATATAGTATCCTTGCTCTTTCACCCATGTTGCCAACTGCGGGGATCGGTGCAATTATGGCAAAGCAGATAACAACAGCCAGCCATACAAATAATCCGTATTTTAATAATTTATCCATAATTTTTTAACCCAGGTTTTCTACTGTATCATCATCATCTAAAAATTCAACTCCCCTAACGCGCTTCACATCTCTTCTTGTCTCAACATTTTTCCTTATGTTATTCATAAGCTCAGCGGGGTGCGGTACAGCCTTCAGAAGAAAGTTCATAGAAGTTTTATCTGAAGTGGTTAAAGCTATATTGCCAAGCTTGAACATTCTCTGCCAGAAGGGCTCATACATATCAACATCCCTTACCCTGTATAATTCCAGCGCTTCAGTTCTTTTTGAAAATATTCCGGTGGTGTAAAATATCCGTTCAGTTGTTACTTTATACTTATGGTTCTTAACAATAAGCCATTTTATAAACAAATATACCAGCGGAATTACAGCCAAAGCGGCAAGAGGAATAAAGAACAAAATGCCAAGTACTAATAGTATTATGGAAATGATACCCATGGAAATAAATATCCCGAAGTTAAGTACCTGTGATTGAGAGCCTTCCCAAATTATTACTTCTGTTGTTTCGCTCATTTTTACCGGTTTTACTGAATTTTCAAATTTTCCACATGTAAAAATAGCGATTATATCATTTATAAAAAATAATATTAGTCATACTTTTTTATGACAACTGTCATTATAATATACTTTACTATTTCAATTGTAAAAGTACTAATAATTTAAGAATTTACAAGCATGAAAATAGCATTTTTATCACCTTTTTACCCATTCAGAGGCGGAATAGCCCAGTTCAGCGACTCATTATACCTGGCACTTGCCGGAAATAATGAAGTAAAGGCATTTACCTTCACCCGCCAGTACCCCGGGTTACTTTTTCCGGGTAAAACCCAGTATGTTTCAGATAGTGATACAAACCGGAACATTCCCGTTACCCGTGTGCTGGATAGCATAAATCCCTTTACATGGAACAGAACAGCAAAAGAGATAATAAAATTCAGCCCTGATATTGTATTGATAAGTTACTGGATGCCATTCTTCGCTCCTGCATTCGGTAAAATAGCCGGTTTGCTTAAGAGCAAAGGCATTAAGGTTTTAGGGCTGATGCACAACGTAATAGCACATGAAAAAAGACTTGGAGATGAAGCACTGACGAAATATTTTTTCAACAGGTGTGATGGCTTCGTTCTGCTGAACAGAACATCCGAAAAGGACCTGCTGAAATTAAAACCTGATGCAAAATATATCATTCACTCACACCCGCTGTATGACCATTACGGAAAGAAAATTGATAAAAGCGCAGCAATGAAAAAGCTCGCAATACCCGGGGGCAAAAAAGTAATTCTGTTCTTTGGGTTTATCAGGGATTACAAAGGACTTGACCTGATAATTGAATCAATGAAAAACATGAATGATGAATATTTACTTCTAATAGCGGGAGAGGTATACGGTAATTTTTCAAAGTACGATGAGCTGATAAAAAGATCAGGTGTAAAAGAAAAAATAAATCTGCAGGTAAGATATATTCCTGAAAACGAAATACCGGTATTCTTTTCAGCGGCTGATGTTTGCGTGCTGCCCTATCGCACTGCAACACAGAGCGGTATTGTTGGCATTGCTTATCACTTTGACCTGCCGGTGATTGTAACAAATGTTGGCGGACTTGCAGAAATGGTTGAAGAAAATAAAACCGGATTGATATTAAATGATGTAACTCCAGACGGATTATCAAAAATACTGAAAAAATATTTTGAAGAGGACCTCAAAAACAGATTTATTACCTTTATAAATAACTATAAAACAGAACATTCATGGCAAAAACTGGCAGATGCCGTTTTATCCTTAAAACTTTAACATAAATACATACTTTTCAGCTAATCCCCGATTTACCTTCATTTTCGTTGTAATTACAATCCAGCATAATTATATTTACCTTAATCATCCAGAAAATAACAACAACAACAATGAAATATTTATTTTCACTTTTGGCAGTTACCTTATTGCTTACTACGAATTCGTATACACAGGATAACAACTACGTTCCCGGCGAGATAATTGTTATGCTTAAATATGGCGAGCCTGTTTCCAGATTGACAAATTCATTTGGCGCTATGGGCTTAGAGGTAAAAGAGCCTATAGTTGAATATATGAATATATGGCTTTTAAAATTTGATAATAACCGCACCGGCAGCGTTACTGCATTAAATGAAGTTAAGAAACATCCTTCAGTATCGGTGGCTCAGTTCAATCACTATATTAGTGAAAGATCACAGCTGATGCCAAATGATCCAAGCTTCGGGCAGCAGTGGTCACTTAACAATACCGGCCAAAGCGGCGGAACAGTTGATGCTGATATTGACGCTCCTGAAGCATGGGGACTTTCAACAAGCGGCTTGACAGCAGCAGGTGATACAATAGTTGTAGCAATTGTTGACGGCGGTTTTTACTTCAATCATGCTGATCTTCATTTCTGGAAGAACTGGGCTGAAATTCCCGCGAACGGAATAGATGACGATAGCAACGGCTATATTGATGATGTTAACGGCTGGAATGCTGTTAATAACAATGGAACGATAGGCACAGATGTTCATGGTACACATTGTTCAGGTATTGCAGGTGCAATTGGAAATAACTCATACGGAATTAGCGGAGTTAACTGGAATATCCAGATAATGGGTGTACAGGGCTCTACTTCTGTTGAATCCGTTGCTATCCGAGCATACGGCTACTGCCTTAAACAGCGCAGGGTGTACAATCAAACTAACGGTTTAAGAGGAGCATTTGTCGTTGTGACAAGTTCTTCATTCGGTGTAGATTACGGTCAACCCGCAAACTTCCCGTTATGGTGCGCATTTTATGATTCATTGGGAAATGCGGGAATTTTAAGCGCTGGTGCTACGGCAAATTTAAATATTAACATTGATGTTCAGGGTGATATTCCGACAGCTTGTCCTAGTGACTGGCTTATAAGTGTAACTAATACAACAAATACAGATGCAAAAAATTCAGGGGCAGCTTACGGATTAACAACAATTGATCTTGGAGCACCCGGAACAAACGTATATTCCACTACTTCAACAGGAAATTTTTCAAACTTAACGGGTACATCTATGGCAACTCCGCATGTAGCAGGCGCAGTTGGTTTTATGTTCTCTGTGGCACCTCTGGGCTGGATCCAGCAGTATAAAGCCAACCCGGGTCCCTACGCGCTGCAGGTAAAACAAAAGATAATGCTCGGTGTTGACCCCAAACCTTCTATGACAGGTACTACTGTTTCAGGCGGAAGGCTGAATCTTTACAACAGCGCACTTTTGATGCAGAATATTACCGCTGTAAATAATCAGAATAACGGGATACCTGCAAACTTCAGGCTGTTCCAGAACTATCCTAACCCGTTCAATCCCACAACTATGATAGCTTTTGATATGCCCAAGGATGGATATGCAAGTCTGAAGGTGTTTAATTCACTGGGACAGGAAGTCGCAGTACTGATAGATGGTACAATAAAAGCAGGTTCATACCAGAAGATATTTAATGCTTCATCGCTGCCAAGCGGAATATATTTCTATAAATTTATGACAGATGGCTTTAGTGAAGTAAGAAAAATGTCTCTGATAAAATAGTATTTGTAACCCGAATCGCTGATTCGGGTAGTCGAAACGGCGTTTCGACTTACAATAAATATCTGATCAAAATTAATATTTTCTGCATTTTTCATTTGTTTTTCTGTTTTTTCTTGTTATGTTTAAATAGTTAAAATTGTTTTAAGCGGAGGTAATTACGGGTTAATTTATTACTCTTTTTTTCAGTTTCTAAAACTTTAATAAAGGAGCGTATATGTTAACCCGTATCGTATTTGTGATACTTATCACACTACAGCCAGTTTTAATCCTTTCTCAAATTAAACATCAGTCATCAGCAAATCATGAGCCCGGGGTATGGAGCATTTCATATAATGCCGGGTTTGGTATGGATTATGAAAATTCAACCGGTCATAAATTATCATTTGAGGCAGGATACTCAGAAGATAATTCAAAAGCATTTCTGTTCAATATTTCTTCTGCAAAGCTTTATAAAAGCCGTGATAGCTATTATTCTCTGTATGAATGTTCTGTAGGCCCAAGGATTTATGTACTGAAAAACCAGCTGGTTTACCTGGAAGGTAATATAGGTGCACAGATCAATTCTTTTAACACAAGATATTATTATTGGGATATGGGGTTAGATGAGAATTACTACTCAACAAATTCACGTGCGGCATTTTACATAGCTGCAGGCATTGGCTCAAAGGTTATGATATCGGCAAACAATGCATTTTTATTCCGTTTAAAATATAATACCACTATGCCCTCTACTGAAGGATATACATACATTAATGCGCAGTTCGGGCTGGAGTTCAATACATCAGAGAACAAATCTACCGGTAAGCTAAAAGAAAAGAATTTCATTCTTTCATTGGGCGGCGGAATAATATCGCCGCAGGATATTGCCGGAAGGAAATATAACGGTAATGGAGTTATTCTCATTGAAGGCGCAGTACCAACAAACTTCAATGGTGAAATTTACGGCGAAACAGTTTATAACAGGATAAGATCTTTAAGGAACAGCAATCTAAACAGCATTGTATCATTCAATATCGGGCCAAGATTTTTCATAAACAAAAATATGCTCAGTTCATTTCTGGAATTTGGCGGCGGGATGTATATTCTGGCTGAAAGTAATTCTGATAAAGATGACATAGTTCATCCGGGTTTAAGCATTGGCACAGGTTTCACAGCGGGAATATCTAAGCTCTTTGAATTATTTGCCAAAGGTAAAATTCACTTTATCTTTACAGATAATCCTTCATTCCCGCCATACAGTACATTATCAGGCGGTATGAGATTTAATTTGTAATATTATATCTTATTAAGATTCTTTAATATTACGGAATCAATTTAAAGAACTGGAAAAGACAGAAAACAAAAATATCCCCCTCTTCCCTATTTTGCTTGTAAACTTTATAGGCACTCTTGGGTTCAGTATTGTCCTGCCTTTTCTTGTTTTCCT
>JAPUEV010000333.1 GCA_027492415.1 Ignavibacteria bacterium | reverse complement strand
TCTTCAATGCTTTTATGAATGTAGTCTGAAGTTGAAGGGTTTATTGAGCCGTCAATTTTTATAACGTAAACTGAATTATTCTGCTGGCAGTAGATTACCGTAGAAAGCAAAAATACTGCAATGAGTATTTTGAAATTTATCATAGTTTAATTAGCGGTAAAAAAGCCATTAGAAAAAATAGATTGATTATTAACAAAAATAATGAAAAATTAGCAGAAATAGCCAATAAATTTTTAAACTTCTAAAAATTGCTCTGCTATTGTTTAATATAGCATAGTTTTGTATATTTGTATGTAATTAACACATCAAAAAACACCCGGATTTAAAATAATCTGATAAAAACGCATACTTTCTAAGATATCCAAACAAACTTCCAGATATTAGCAATTCTAAAACTAACATAAATTAATTTATTGTATTATGGCATCAGATAAAAAAGATGATTTAAAGCCTTCTATGGATATAGCTGAGCTGAAGAAAAAAAAGATAGGCGAGCTTTATGAGCTGGCAAAAGGACTTAATATTCACGATTACAGTGATCTCAGAAAACAGGACCTGATCTACAAGATACTTGAAACAGGCACACAGAATGACGGCGTTGCTTACAGCAAAGGTGTTCTGGATGTGCTTCCTGACGGGTACGGTTTTCTAAGGTCATCAGATTACAACTATCTTTCATCACCTGATGATGTTTATGTTTCACCTTCACAAATAAAAAAGTTTGCTCTGAGAACAGGCGATACCGTTAGCGGCCAGGTTAGGCCCCCTAAAGACGGTGAAAGATTTTTCGCGCTGTTAAGAGTTGATAAAGTGAACGGTGTCGATCCCGAAAAGATGAGGGAAAGAACACTGTTTGATAATTTAACACCTCTCTATGCCAATGAAAGGCTCAATTTAGAGTCAGCGCCCGGAGAGTACGTAACAAGGATCATGAACCTGTTCACACCCATAGGAAAAGGCAACAGGGGCATGATTGTATCACCGCCCAAAGCAGGTAAAACAATTTTGCTTCAGCAGATTGCCAACGCTATAGCAAAGAACCAGCCTGAAGTTGAGCTTATTGTCCTATTGATAGACGAGCGTCCTGAGGAAGTAACCGATATGGAGCGCTCTGTAAGGGCAGAAGTGATAAGCTCAACATTTGACGAACCGCCCGAGAGGCACGTCCAGGTATCTGATATAGTTCTTGAAAAAGCTAAAAGGCTTACTGAAGCCAAAAAGGATGTTGTAATACTGTTGGATAGTATTACCCGTCTTGCAAGGGCGCATAACACAGTGGTACCGCACAGCGGAAAGATACTTTCCGGCGGTGTGGACGCAAATGCATTGCACAGACCAAAAAGATTTTTCGGTGCTGCAAGAAATATTGAAGAAGGCGGAAGCCTTACCATAATTGCAACTGCGCTGGTTGAGACCGGAAGCAGAATGGATGAAGTTATCTTTGAAGAATTCAAAGGTACAGGCAATATGGAAATAGTTCTTGACAGAAAGCTTGCCGATAAGAGAATTTTCCCCGCAATTGACCTTAACAAATCAGGAACAAGAAAAGAAGAACTTCTTCTGGATGAAGAAGAGCTCTCTAAGGTATGGCTGCTCAGAAAAATTCTAAGTGATTTCTCACAGGTTGAAGCAATGGAATTCCTTTTAGGAAAAATGAAAGGGACAAAACACAACAAAGAGTTCTTAAAAAGTATGAACTCGTAGTAATACAGGGCTTTTTCGTTAAAAGCGTTGTTTAGTGTTTTCTCTCCATTTACGAAGTTAGTAACCTGGATTCCAGAGAAATGAAAAAAGAAATTGTAATCAATCAGAACACTGATGAGATCCGCATAGCTATAACCGAAGACGGAAAACTTTCCGAGCTGTTTATAGAAAATGAAGAATATGAGCGGGTCGTCGGTGATATTTACCTCGGCAAAGTAGCAAAAGTTATTCCCGGCATTAAAGCTGCATTTATCGATCTTGGCTTCAAGCAGGATGCGTTCCTGCACTTCAGTGATGTTGGCGACCAGGCAGAGGATATGAAAGCGCTGCTCGGATCAGATTCCGATGTGGATGATGACGATGATGACGAGGAAGAAGAAACTGCCAGGCCGCAGAAACAAAACCCGCGTAACCGCAGGCAGCTGCCAAGGCTTGAGCGCGGACAGAGAATAATTGTACAGATAACCAAAGAGCCTGTAGGCAATAAGGGAGTCAGAGTAACATCTAAGGTCTCACTGCCCGGCAGGTACCTTGTATTTTTACCCTTCGAAAATAAAGTCAACGCATCAAAGCAGATACAGAACATGCGCGAAAAGCGCAGGTTAAAGAATATTGTAAGGAATTATCGCAATTCCAAGAATCTTGAGTTCGGCGCTATTATAAGAACTGTTGCCGAAGAACAGGATGATAAGGCAATACTCGAGGACCTTGAGAACCTGTACAATATCTGGAAGGATATTGAAAAACAGATAAAGACCAGCGAACCCCCTGCCCTCTTGTATAAAGACCTAACCGTAACAACAAGCGTTATCCGCGATCTCTTCAGGGATGATGTGGATAAAGTGCTTGTTGACTCCAAAAAATTATTCAAAGAAATTCAAAGCTACGTTAAGATAAATTCACCTGACCTGCTGAATAAAGTTGAGCTTTACAAAGGCTCAAAAGCTCTGTTCGATATTTACGGCATAGAAGCTGAAATTCACCAGACATTAGGCAAACGCGTTCCGCTTAAGATCGGCGGTCATTTAATTATAGAAAAGACCGAGGCAATGTACGTTGTTGATGTTAACAGCGGAAAGTATGCAAAGAGCAAGGACCAGGAAACCAATTCACTGAAAACCAACCTTGATGCCTCGAGGGAAATTGTCAGGCAGATCAGGCTCCGCGATCTTGGCGGCATTATTGTCATCGATTTTATTGACGTGTACGACGATAAGAACAAGAAAAAGGTTTACGATGAGATGAAAAAGGAGTTCAAAAAGGACAGGGCAAAAGTTACTATCCTGCCGATGTCTGAATTCGGGCTTGTGCAGATAACAAGGCAGCGCGTAAGGGAAAATGTTGTAAGATCAATAACTGAACAGTGCCCGTTATGCGGCGGAAGCGGTATTATAGAAAGCTCAACCAATATTTTAACTAGAATTGAACGCTGGATAAAACGCTATAAGCTTGATAAAGAAAAACCTTCCGGTAAATTAGTATTGAAAGTACACCCGATGGTTTACAAAACGCTCCGCGAAGGTACAATAAGCAATATGACAAAGCTTTCATTCAAATATTTGCTGCGTATAAGCCTGCAGGAAGATGCAGCACTTGCATTCCAGGATTTCCGCTTCACAAGTGTTAAAACAGGCGAGGATATTACTGCCAGGTATTCATAATATTGAGGCTTAAAACTGACATACTGGTAATTGGCAGCGGCATTGCTGGTCTATCCTTCGCACTGAAAGCGGCAAAATTTGCCAAAGTACTTATTGTAACAAAAAAAGACCGTGCTGAGTCAAACACAAATTATGCCCAGGGCGGCATTGCAACAGTTACATCCCCTGACGATACATACGCACTCCATATAAAAGATACACTAGAAGCAGGCGCGGGACTGTGCCATTTAGATGCCGTTGAGCAGATAGTGACAAACGGTCCTAAATTAATTAACGAGCTAATTGAGCTTGGCGTAAACTTCAGCCGTGAACAGGGCAAGCTTGATCTTGGCAGAGAAGGCGGCCATTCCCGGCAGCGTATAGTTCACGCAAAGGATCTAACCGGCAGGGAAATTGAAAGAGCCTTGCTTCATAATTTAACCATTAACCCCAACATCACAGTACTTGAACATCACACTGCAATTGATCTTATCACAGAGCATAACATAAAAGGAAAAGCAAAAAAGAACATCTGCACCTGTTACGGCGCTTATGCATATGATGAGATGAACAATGAGATATATACGATACTTTCAAAACAGACAGTAATTTGCACAGGGGGTATTGGACAGGTTTACCTGCACACAACAAACCCCGCAATTGCAACAGGCGATGGCATTGCCATTGGCTACCGAAGCGGCGCGTTGATTGGCGATATGGAATTCGTGCAGTTCCACCCTACCAGTCTATACGAAAACAGGCTTGATAACACAGACCAGCAGTCATTTTTAATAAGCGAAGCTTTGCGTGGTGCCGGCGCTATACTTAAGACCAAAGCCGGTGAGGAGTTCATGCATAAGTATGACTCACGCGGTTCGCTTGCCCCAAGGGATATTGTCGCAAGAGCGATCGACAGCGAAATGAAAAAGCATGGTGATGATTATGTGTTTCTTGATATCAGGAAGCTTGGCGAGGCGAAGATTAAGAATAAATTCCCCTATATTTACAAAAAGTGTTTATCGATCGGAATAAATATCTCAAAACAAATGATACCCGTTGTACCGGCAGCACATTACAGCTGCGGCGGTATCGTAAGCGACCTGAACGGAAAGACATCGCTTGAAAGATTATTTGTGCTTGGCGAAGCAAGTATGACAGGTGTGCATGGCGCCAACAGGCTTGCATCAAACTCACTGCTTGAAGCGCTAGTGTTTGCAGATAAAGCGGCTAAGGTTGCAAAAGCTGAAATTAAAGATATTAAAATTGATAAAGATTCCGTTATACCAGACTGGGATGCAAGCGGAACAGAAAATACTGAAGAATGGATTTTAATTTCGCAGAATAAACACGAAATTAAACAGATAATGTCTAATTATGTGGGAATAGTAAGATCAAACTTGAGGCTGCACAGGGCTCTGAGAAGAATTAAATTAATAAAGAGCGAGATAGAAACATTTTACAAGAAAACAAAAGTAAGCCGTGAGCTGCTTGAGTTAAGGAATATGGCGCTGATATCTTACCTGATAATCAGATCGGCATTAATACGCAAGGAATCACGAGGACTGCACTACAATACAGATTACCCTGAAACGAAGAACTCTTATTTAAAAGATACGATAATAAGCAATAAAACCGTATAGTTTAATTTTATAAAATTGTTTAAATATTAATGAGTACAAAAAATACTGCATTAAAATCAGCACCCGTTAAAAAAGAAGTACTAAATATTAAGCATAAAGCGGGCATACTGCTGGTATCTCTCAGCGTGCTGATGCTTGAGTTCACTTTGATAAGGGTACTTTCAGTATCGCTATGGTATCACTTTGCCTTTATGATAATCAGCATCGCGCTGCTTGGGCTTGGTATCAGCGGCGTAACAATTATTATCAGCAATAAAATAAATAAAGCTGAAATAAATTCCTTCCTCACAATAACATCACTTTTATATGCTGTTTCAATAATTGCATCTTTTGTTGCTATAAATAAAATACCATTTGACCCGTTCAGCCTGTTTATTGACGGGATGCAGTTTGTATACCTGCCAATATATTATGTATTGATAACACTCCCCTTCTTTCTTGCGGGATTGATAATCGGGCAGTTGTTCACAAGATTTAAAACAGGGATAAATCAATTATATTTCTATGATCTAGTGGGCGCTGCGCTGGGGTGTTTTGTATTCATTTTAGTTTTGCCAAAGTTCGGCGGTTCAGGGGGAATTGCAATTGCTTCAATGATAGCATGCGCAGGCTCAATAGTATTTGCACTGGAAAAGAGTAAGAGGCAGACTATCGGCTTATTTGGTGCAGTGATCATGCTGGTAATAAACGGGTTATTTTTAACTAACCCTGATTCATACCTTCCAATATACATTTCAGGAAATAAAGTTTACGGAAATTACATCAAAGAAAACGAAGACCTGAGATTACTCACAAAATGGAATTCATTTTCCAAGGTCGACGTAATGAAAGATGACGGCGATAATGTTGATGATTACCCTGTCTACACAGCAATTATTGATGCGGGCAATTCAACAACCAACATACCTAAAGTACCCAAGGTGCTTGATTCCACCAACCGTCCCCCATTTGATGCATCGATGCTTGCAATGGTATTAAAGCGTGAGGATACCTCGAAAGTATTCATACTTGGTTCAGGCGGCGGCGGAGAAATTGTATCAGCATTGACCAATAATTCTAAATCAGTTACAGCAGTTGAGATAAATCCGATACTTAATGACCTGGTTGAAAAAGACCTTGCTAATTACTGGACAACCGGAATTGCAAACGATAAGCGTGTAAATATTATCACAGATGACGCCAGAAGCTGGCTGCGCGGAAAAAGAATTAAGTATGATGTAATAATCAGCGCGCATACTATATCAGCCTCTGCAACAAACAGCGGGGCT
>JAPUEV010000332.1 GCA_027492415.1 Ignavibacteria bacterium | reverse complement strand
GATTTGCAAGCGGAATATATTTCTATAAGCTGGAATCAGGCGAATACTCTGAAGTAAAGAAAATGATACTTGTGAAGTAAAAACATGAAACCTCAAATTTTAAACGGATATAAGTATAAAGGCGGCCTGTAAAGTCCGCCTTATTTATATATAACTTACAGCCTCCCTGCACCTTAACAGCATATTTCATTACCCCCCTAAATTAATAAAAATCTAACTATATTTGTAGAATTTTAACCATAGCTAACTTCAGCAGCAATCATTACTTTTTTTGCCCGGCAGTATTCATATACACGGCTGGCAGAATTTGTTTTTTAAAATGATCAAACAAGAAAGCTCAATAAATCTAATCCATAAACTAACAAATCACAAATTGAAAAAAGCATTATTATTTTTCTTCATCTTACTGCTCTCTTCTGCGGGTTATGCGCAGAATGAGCAGCAGCCAAGCATAGCTATTCAGCCTCCTTTCCTGAATATATCACCGGATGGTACAAGAAGCTCGGTTGATATTGTAAACGGCTTTGATAATATATACCTTGGTGTTGATTTCGGGGAGCCTTATATAGCAACAAACCCAAGGGACCCGTTAAACAGCATCTGCGCTTTTAATACTAATGGCCTGTATTACACTTTGGATGGCTACAACTGGATAAGGAACACTCCCCAGTTCGTTGGCTTCAGCATACTCGGCGATCCTGTTATGGCTTATGACAGCCTTGGCACATGTTTTTACGCGCAGCTTTACCAGAACAGCGCAGTCTATGGAATAGCTGTTATGAAAACCACCAATAAAGGTGTTTCATGGGTGGGACCTTATAATGTTTACAACACAACAGTTGGCTTATCAGATAAAGAATGGATAACCGCAGACCAGACCGGCGGCCCGTTCAAAAATAACGTATATATCGGCTGGAGGCAGTTCGGCGCTACCGGCATGAGATTTTCGAGAAGTACAGACGGCGGCGTTAACTGGTCAGCCCCTTTAACATTCACAGGCGGTCAGGGCGCTTATGTTTCAGTTGGACCCAACGGAAACACACCGGGCGGCAGTGTTTATTTTGCTGCAGTTAGCGGAAGCTCAATTTTAGTAAACCGTTCAACCGATGGCGGCGTTAATTTCGGTCCGCAGGTAAATGCAACCAATGTTAACGGACCGGGCGTTATCTGCGCAGGCAGGTTCACAGTTAAGAACTGCATCAGGAACAATGAATTCCCAAGAATGGCAGCAGATAACAGCTATACCGCTTCCAGGGGAAATGTTTATGTAGTTTATGCAGGCAACCCGGCAGGTCCAGATAATGCAGATATATTCCTTGTAAGATCAACAGATTTCGGCACAACATGGTCAACCCCGCTAAGGGTAAACGATGATGCAACAATAACAGACCAGTGGCTTCCTTCAGTATCGGTTGATAATATCACAGGCAAAGTTTTTGTATGCTGGTATGATTCCAGGGTAGATGAACCCAGCAATTTACAGACAAGACTGTACGCATCTGTTTCTACAAACGGCGGCGTAAGCTTTACTACAAATGGAAATGTTTCTGATGTATCGTTTAATCCTGATAACATGGCAGTTGGCCAGCCTGGCGGTGAGAGATATATAGGCGATTATTTAGGTAATTCCGCTATCGGCAATACAAGCTATAACGTATGGATGGACGGCAGGGCAAATAATATGAGAAGCTACGTTTCATACTATCCTGATTATGCTATGACAGTAGCCCCCGCATTTAAGAATTTGCTCAATGGTGACTCAACTTCATTCACAGTTGTTGTGCCCGGTATCAAGGGACCATATAATGACAGAGTAAAGTTCAATGCTTTCCTTGATACACTGCCTCAAACCGGCTCTTTGCAGATAACTTTTGCAAACGGCAAAGATTCCATTACATCATTCCCTGATTCAGTAGTAGTAAAAGTAAAAGCAATAGGCAATGTTACAGCAAGGCAGTACAAGCTTAATATCCGCGGCAGAAGCCCGCAGTTCGGCACGAATATCCATATAAGGACAGTTGACCTGCTTGTTAACTCATCATACCTGACAATAGGTACAAACAGGAACGGAACCTGCGACTTTAAGGTGAACGGTGTACAGTATAATTCTGTGCAGCAGCTGGTATTCCCCAATTCAAGCGTTGTATCTATACAGGCTATCAGCCCTAAAACAGTTGGATTCAACAGGTACGTATTTACAAACTGGTCTGATAACGGTGATACAACACACAATATTACCATCAACAACAATACTTCAATAACTGCAAATTACAAGCTGCAGTGCAGGCTTGCAGTAATATCTTCAGTCAATAACACATTTGGCGATAATTTTATCGACTCCGGCTCAACTGCAACTTTCGGTGTACTGTACAGAAACGTTCTCTTCAACGGTACATGGTACGTATTCCGCGGATGGAGCGGCTCAGGCACAGGCTCTTATTCCAGCCCTGACAGCACCGGCAATGACAGCGCAGTATCGGTTCTGGTAAGGAACCCGATAGTTGAAACTGCAAGGTGGACTGTAATGATAGGTATACAGAATATCAGCACAGAGCTTCCTAAGGAGTATAAGCTGTACCAGAACTTCCCCAACCCGTTTAACCCGCAGACAAATATCAACTTTGATATTATAAAGAACGGTAATGTAAAGATCACTGTTTATGACCTGCTTGGCAGAGAAGTGGAAACGCTTGTGAACCAGGATATGTCACCGGGAAGATACAAGCTTGATTTTAATGCGGTTAATTACGCAAGCGGAATGTATATTTACAAAATAGTATCCGGTGATTTTGTGGATGTAAAAAAGATGTTGATAGTAAAATAGGCACTATTTTACTTGAAATCCCGCTTGCGGGATTGATAGTGAAATTGTGAAACCTTTCAAAGTTTGCGCTTTCCAAGGCAAGTGTGAAATGTTGTAAAGTATAAACTAAAAGGCGGTCTGCAAAGATCGCCTTTTTATTTTTGGTGTAAACATGAATTGCTTAAATATTTAAACTGCTAAGATTAACAAAGTCCAGAGTGATGTGATATCAGAAGCATTTCACGCAAAGGCTCGAAGTCGCTAAAGAAGAACTAAAGTATTTTTTGGTAAAACACCGGCAAATTGATGTTTTTTTTGCTTTATTATTGATAATTGAAACAATATACATTATTTTAGAAAGTATATAATACATAAGACCCGAATCCTTTAGAGTTTTTTGTGACAAACAGAAAACATGAGCATTTGATACAATTCGAAATAAATTTTAAATATAATGAGAGAAAAACCTGATAAGATTTTTAAATTAGTTAATGCAAAAGTATTATTTATTTTATTGCTGTATATTGCATTTTTTAATAGCTGTAGTTTTGGGCAAAGTGTAACCTGGCAAAGGTCATATTTAGGATCACGATTTTCTGCAGGTTACAGTATTAAACAGACATCTGATGGTAATTACATAACATGCGGAAGTAGGTTTAATTATGGAGGATTCATTGCAAAATTAAATAGTAATGGAGATACATTGTGGGTCAAGTATTTTCCTGTGACTGAAATGTATTCTATTGTTGAGGCAAATGACGGTAATTATGTTGGAATTGGAATTTCGTCACCTCTTTTTATAGTGAAAGTAGAACAGAATGGAAACACAGTATGGAGTCGTTTTATTACTGAAGATAATTATGATATTTATCCTTATCATATTTCAAATACTTTTGATAATAGTTACGTTATTGCAGGTAGAGCAGAAACTAGTTTTCCATCTACAAGTTCAGGGTATTATATAAAGGTTGATAATAATGGGAATAAATTATGGTCTAAGTTAATTAATTCACAAAGTGGAAGAAAAAACTTTCTTTATATTAATCAAATGAATGATAGTAATTTTATTTTAACTGGTAGTATTAATCCACTAAATACAAGTCAGATTTATTTAGTAAAGGCAAAACCAAATGGTGATACAATATGGACAAAGAGCTATGGGAACCCCCTAATTTATGAAAATGGGCAAACTGTTTTTCAAACACCTGATAAAGGATTTTTTGTTATAGCTCAAACCTACGCTGAAGATCCAGAAAAATTATTGTTTTGCAAAACTGATAGTTCTGGAAATTTAATTTGGAATAAAACATACAATTCACCTAATGCACATTATGGTTTATTTTATGGAGATGGTGCAGTTAAAATCGAGTATAACAGTTCATATGTATTAAGCGGTTATAAATTAAATTACCCAGCAAACGATACGCTAAAGACATTCCTATTAAATATAGATACCGCTGGTGATAAAATATGGGAAAGAAACTTTTACAACAGTTTTAATGAATCAAGAGGGTGGTCTGTAGACATATGTAATGACTCTGGTTTCGTAATATCAGGACAACTTTACCCTAGAACAACACAAAATTCACAAAGTTCAACAAATTTTGTATATTTTATAAAAACCAATAAGGTAGGAGAAATAAACCCAATTGGAATAATTAATTATTCTAATGAAATACCTAAAGAATTTAATATTTATCAGAATTACCCGAATCCATTTAATCCTTATACAAATATTAAATTTGATGTTTCTATTGCAGCTGATATAAAAATCAATATATACGATATTAATGGACAGCTACTTAGAATTTTAACTGATAAATTTTACAAAGAAGGGAGGTATAGTCTAAAAGCAGATTTTAATGATTTACCAAGCGGGATTTATTTCCTGCAATTTACAAGTGATACAGGTTTTAGAAAAAGCATCAAAATAGTTTCAATAAAATAAATTTAAAAATTTAACTTTTACTTCAATGAAAAACCCTATTTTTTACCTATTATTTTTAACATTATTAACATTTAAAATTTATACACAGGATAAACAGCCAGTTGATGAAGCAGAATTCCATATTAACAATTACAGTAGTACTGCTGATATATACGTTATTGTAAAACCTGTTGGTTTTATGTTTAATGGGCAAACCCTACCAAACAGTTATGTCAAAGATTATAGATATTCACCAGAAGCATATAATGATTTCTCTACAAGTCAAAATAATTTTATAATGGTTGGCCATAAATTATTGATAAAAAATTCTACAAATAATTCAGGTAGATTTTGGTTTGGTTCAGATTTAGTCAACAATGGTAATGCACAAGAATTTTATGATAGCATAGTTTGTTTTGGAAAATATAAAGTAGAGTTTTGGGATACTGATCCTGCTACAGATTTAAATGCGAGATTATTAGATTATGTTTATTGGGACAATAATGATTGGGACTGGAATAGTTATGAATCAGTAGATTTATATATTAAGTATTATAGTGAAAACAATATTATGTTTCAATGGGCAGGAGGTAATGACATATCAATAAATCATTCTTCCGTTAATAAACAGTTAAAAAGCTGGTATCAAATAACATCTATTAGTCCGTTTACTGTGCGTGAGAGAACTCCAAATAAAGGACAATTTAAGACAACTAATGAAGCTAACGGAAGTTATTTATATTTTCCAATTAAAAGCCAAAGCTTTTATGCTTTACCTATACATGAAGATCCAGGTTCTTTGTTTATGAATTTGACAATAATTTCAGGTCATCATGCTTATATAAAACAAAATGAGACAATAAATATTGAACCACAAGCTACGTTAAGTGTAGCAGATAACGGTATTTTAACTTTTCAGCCAAACAGTAAGATATTTATTAAATATGGTGGTAAATTTTGTAATTATGGTAAAGTAGATGGAAATATAAACATAGTATATGAAAGAAAAGGTCATTTTAATTACTGCTCTCCTTCACATTCACCTTTTATTGGCGGAAATGTAACGATTGAAGACAGTGCAATAGTGGAATTTCCAGATAGTACAACAATACTTTTTGATAGTTCCGCTGTCTTCACAATGAAACTTCATTCTGAAATTCGAATGGGACAACATTCCAAATTAATTTTTCTAAATGGTTCAAGAATTTCCTGCGATAATGCAAAATTTACATCTTTAGACTCTACCCAAACCTGGGACGGCATTTATATTTCTGATGATGCATATGATACACTTAAAAACTGTGTAATTCAGAATGCTTATAACGGTATAAATATTACACAGGCAACTTCACTTTCGTTTACAAATTATACAACCGAAATTACAAACTGTACTTTTAAAAACAGTACTGGTACACAGCTGCAAAACCAGGTTAATGTAAATGCTGCCGGCGGTATACTTATAAAAGATTGCCATACTGAGTCAGGTAATACAAATGCATACACATCATGTATCTTATTGCAGTATTGCCCTTC
>JAPUEV010000331.1 GCA_027492415.1 Ignavibacteria bacterium | reverse complement strand
GCAAATGTATTACCGTATAATATCGGCAGGCAAAAATAACCGAACTTTCTTTTATGCGCCGGTACATAACACTCAATTAAATAATCAAACCCGAACAGGTTACTCAGCCTGCTGCGTTGTATCACTATATTATCAAATGGCGAGAGAATATGAACATCATTAAACTGATTATGAACCTTAAGTGAATTAAGTAACTTTTTTGTAGTGTAATAAGCTTCGCCATTAATTTCAGCAATATTAACGGCAATGATCTTTTTTTCTTCAATAAGCCTGTTCAGAGTTTTCTTTGTTGCAGCTCTGTTATGATGCCTTAAATAAGTAAGCTCTTTTTCCGAAGATAGTCCGTTCGCATTTATTGATTTCATTATCAGGTGTTCAGAATATTCTTCATCAGTTGGCATTGTAATATCAACGTACGCCGGAAGTGTTCTCTCCGGAAGGTCATAAACTTTCTGAAAGCTTTTCCTTGCTTTTGCCATCAGCCTTCCTGTGTGGAAAAGAAATTCCAATCCTTCCTTAGCGGGTTTCCAGTCCCACCACACCCCGCGCTTTTTGGGATCATCAAAATCACGTGATTGCAGCGGACCTTCTTCACGTATCCTTTCAGTGATCATATTAAGAAGCTTGCTGTTTTTCTTTTCCCAATTTTTATGCTTCTTTGCGTACATTTCCTTCCTTGGCAGGGTGAACCTGAAGTGCTTCATCGGCATATATGCCGCTGCATGATCCCAGAACTCAAACACTTTTTTATCCTTATCAATAAGCTCATCAAGCAATTCATTCCTGTATTCAGGCAGGCGCGTCCATAGAACATGTTTATGTGCTCTTTCTACAATTGAAATTGTATCTATCTGTACATAACCAATCTGCTCTATGATATTCAGCAGTTTTTTCTTCGGGTTCTTGCCGGTAAAATTAAAGCTTAACTGCCTGCTTAGGGCAAGCTGTTTTGCCTCATTTAAACTAATTGTGAAAAGTTTATTTTTCATTTAAGGGAATCTAGCGGTCAATTTTTAATTTCCCGATAAGCTCATTGCTCATTTCATCGGAATACGCGCCGTATGCATTTACAAGTATACCTTTTATACCATCCTTTGATGTAATTGCGTAAACTACTTCCTCGTCATCTGGATTTGAATCTCCTTCAAACCTGTAAAATTCGTTGATCTCAAAATCTTCAGGATGAAGCTTCAGGTCAATGGAACTGCATTCAATTGCATCGCATGCAATATTAAAATTGTGCGTATATCCGCGCTTTATAAGGTCATTTACTGCTTCTGAAAGTGTTTCGTATGATCTCATTTTTTATTAGTCTTTAAATCCTGATTTGATATGCGAGCCGTCACAATACGGTTTGTTGTTTGAATTGCCGCACCTGCAAAAGGCTGTAACTTCCTTTCGTTTTTCTTCACTGCCATCACTTTTCTTTACTGTAACATTTCCATAAACAAACAAGGGACCGTTCGGCTTTGCTTCAACAACTGTTTCGGTTTCCGTGTGTTCAGTTTCCGGCTTTTCGCCATCAGAGTTCATGTAGTAGCTTAATGCTGTTGAAGGGCATTTTTTAACCTGCTCTATAATATGTGCAGTATCAGAGCCACCGGCATTTACCCAGGGCCGTTTTGTTGGATCAAATACAGCGGGCAGCCCGGTAAAACAATTAGTTGAATGGATACAACGCGCCGGCTTCCATACTATTGTAACTTCCCCGTTTGAATATTTTTTTGTTACCCTGCTCAGATCTGCTGCCATACCAATATATTTATTTAAAGTAATTTTTAAGATAATTGTTCAAAGACTCTTCTTCGTAAACCCCGTCTTCACCCGGGTATCTTAACAAAGCCTCATATTTTCCGGTTTCCTTTGCCATTTCCCATACAAGGCTTTCGCCTGCCGGCAGAACATCAGGCTGGAGCCTGAAAACCTCATCACTGTAAGCGTCAGATGCGTTAACAAGCTCCCAACCCTGAACTTTAAAGAAAGAGATCAGCTCTCCTAAAAATTTCGCGTTAATGAAATTATGATGAAGCAGCACTGTGTGTTTTATATGTCTTCCTGTAAGCTTTACAGAAAGGCTATCGTAGAACATTGCGCGGTTATAGATATGAGCCATGTAATATTCTTTAAACGGTGTCAGGTCAAAATCAGGATATGTTTTAAGTGTATCAACTATTCTTCCGTCAATATACCAGTCAGATGCATCAATTGTTGCATAGCCGTTCTTATATCCAAGCTCACTCATAAACTTCCTGAACCCGTCCCTCTTTTCAGGGGTATCGCCTTCTTTCAGGAACGGGAACCTGAAGAGCTTTGTGAAGCCTTTATATTTGCTTATGATAGAGTCACATCTCAGGAAATCATTTTCAAAGCTTTCCAGTGTCTGTTTTTTTGAGTGGTAATAGCTGTGTGAATATGAATGGTTACATATCATGTGTCCGGCATCCCTCCAGTTGCTCAACAGCACTTTTCCTTCAGGTGAATCAATCCGCTTGCCGCATACAAACAATGCAGCTTTCAGATCATTCTTTGCCAGTGTTTCAAGTATCGCATCATCCTTCTGCATCCATGTCATATTACCGGTGGTTTCAATGTTGGGATCGTCGAATGTAAATGATATCTGCGGTTTTGATTCCTGCCCGTAAATTATAACCGTACAAAAAAACATTAAAGCAATCATAATTCTGTTCATAATATCAATTTTTAGTTTTTTATTACCGGGTATCACTTCCTGAAAACCCGTATCCTTTTAAATTTAATAACTGTTATAAAGATATGACAAAGATAAATTATATACTAAAAAGATAAAACACTCAAATAAAATATAATGTGAGCCGTTTACTCAATTTCATTTATCTATTATATATGTTATGTTTGCTGTACTTATCTTATTAAATTTAACTAAATAGCTGTAAAACCGTCAATATTTAATATTAATGACAACAAATCACGTTAAACCTGTTATAAGCCTTAAGAATTTCTGCTCAAAATTAATTGATTATGCGGGACTTTTCCCGCCAACCAATCTTGATCTGCCGCAGGCTTTTCATAATTTTGTGTTTTACTCGCAGGGTGAATACAAATGGATGCTTGGCAAGTTCATAATTCCCGCTAAAAGACTTAAAGAGCTTGGCAGCCTGCTTGATGATATGGCTGTTGAATCAAAAGTATCTCTTTCGGTCATCGGGTCAAGCAGTGAGAGTATCACTGAATTTGGTAATTTTTTCGCAGAAGATATTATTGCTATCAGAGATTTTACAGGCAAATACGGAGATAGTGTTTCAATTGATGCGTTTGAAGTAAGGCTGCCTTCTGATCTGTTTAAGCTTGATGAAAATGATGATATGCTTGACCTGATGATAAATATTTCCTCACAGCTGGAAGCGCTTCTCGGAAAAAATATTCCTGTGTTCTATGAAGCAACATTAACGCATGAATATGAAACTGAGATCATAAGAACTGTTGAAACGATTGCTGCACTTAATAAGGAGTGCGGGTATAAGCTGCGTACAGGCGGCATCGAAGCCAGCGCTTTTCCTGAACCCGAAGTTATTGCGTTTGCAATTATGACGTGCTGTGAGTTCAGTGTACCTATGAAATGTACCGCAGGGCTTCATCACCCTATAAGGCATTACAACGAAGGTGTATCAGCGGTAATGCATGGCTTTATGAATGTATTTGCTGCAGGAATCCTTGCCTACACAAATAACCTGGATGAGTCTGAGCTGCTTGAAGTGCTTAATGAAGAGGACCCGTTCGAGTTCGTGTTCACTGAAAGCGGATTAACATGGAATGAAATTGAAGTTTCAAATGCTGAAATAAAAGGATCACGGGAAGGCTTTATGCTTTCATACGGAAGCTGCAGCTTTGATGAGCCCGTTGATGACCTTAAAACAATGGAATTATTTTAAATCACCGGAGCAATATTACAATGAGATCGTTCATAGAAGTAAACCCTGATTCACATTTCCCGATACAGAACCTGCCTTATGGCGTATTTAAGCTGAGGATCGGGTCACAGCCTGTTTGCTGCACTGCAATAGGAGATTATATTGTGGATCTATCCATGCTTGAAGAAAAAGGTTTTTTTAAAAATACTTTGCTTGGCAGCAAAAAAGTATTCGGCAAGCCCAGTCTTAACACTTTTATGTCATTGGGAAGAGAAGCATGGAAGCAGGTTCGTGTAATTCTGCAAACAGCTTTAAGCGATGAAAACCCCATGTTAAGCGGTGATAAAGATCTGCAGAAAATTGCGCTTATCCCAATGAAGGATGTGGTTATGTGCCTTCCTGCTGAAATTGGAGATTACACAGATTTTTATTCATCCCGCGAACATGCCACTAATGTCGGCATAATGTTCCGCGGAAAAGATAATGCGCTTATGCCAAACTGGCTGCATATTCCTATAGGATATCACGGCAGGGCAAGCTCTATTATAGTAAGCGGAACTGATGTAACACGTCCAAAAGGGCAGACAAAACCAGCAGTTGAAGAGAATCCTGTGTTTGGACCCACCAAACTGCTTGATTTTGAGCTTGAAATGGGCTTTTTCATCGGACCCGGAAACTCACTGGGAGAGGCTATTCCCATAGATAAAACTTATGACCATATTTTTGGTATGGTACTTGTAAACGACTGGAGCGCACGTGATATACAGACCTGGGAATACCAGCCCCTTGGACCATTCCTTGCAAAGAATTTTGCTACAACAATATCACCATGGATAGTTACAATGGAAGCGCTTGAACCGTTCAGATGCAAAGGTCCGGAACAGGATCCAAAACCTATGGAGTATCTTGCATCAAAAGGAGATTGGTCATTTGATATTAATCTTGATGTTTATTTAAGGTCAGAAAAAGAAAAAGAGCCTTTTAAAATATCAGGCTCAAATTTTAAATACATGTACTGGAATATCTGCCAGCAATTGGCTCACCACACTGTGAACGGATGCAATACCAAGACGGGTGACATGATGGCCTCCGGCACAATAAGCGGTCCAACTAAAGATTCATACGGCTCAATGCTGGAGCTTACCTGGCGCGGTGAGAATCCCATCCATTTACCCGGCGGCGAAGAAAGAAAGTTCATCAATGACGGCGATACATTGATTATTAAAGGTTACTGCCAGGGTCCCGGCTATAAAGTCGGTTTTGGCGAAGCGGCAGGAAAAATTCTTCCTGCTAAATAGCTTCACTTAATAAAAGCAAATGTTTACATACATAATATATATACTAGCAGCAGTATTTTTATTATTTCTTTTATATGCCGTATTTACTTTTGCTTTTGCTTACTTCAGAAAAGACTAGAAATTATATAACTGGATTAATTTTTATATGCTGAGCGAACACCACATTCCTGTAACAAGGACGGCAAGATACTATACCCTTGGTGAATTTAACGAAAATACTAAAGATATCTGGATAGTCTTGCACGGACACCGTCAGCTTGCAGGTAAGTTTATTATGCAGTTTGAGGATTTATCTGATTCAGGCAGCCTTCTATATGCCCCTGAAGGTTTGATGCGGCTTTATATAAAAGGTGATGGCGGTGATGTCGGCGCTTCATGGATGACAAAGGAAGACAGGGATAGTGATATAAATGATTATGTGAACTATCTTGATAGACTTTTCTTTGATGAAATTGAACCCAAAGCTAAGTTACATAACTTAAAAATTAATGCACTTGGATTTTCTCAAGGCTCAGCAACTCTGGCTCGGTGGTTAACACTTGGCAAAGCTGAAATAAATAAAGCAGTGTTCTGGTGCGGAAGCCTTGCGCATGATATAGATTACTCAAAATACCCTGAACTTAAAGATACAGAAATTCACCAGGTATTTGCAGCAAAAGACCCGTATTATAAAAGTGATTTCCCCCCTTCGCAGATACAACTACTTAAATCAGCCGGAATTGAGCCTAAATCTTACATTTTTGATGGGGGACATGAAATAAGCGTTCAATTGATGAGGGATGCTTCAATCCTCTGATTTCCACTGTTTTTGCATATTTCCTTATGACATAAATCATAATTTAAATTGAATTTTTTGGATAATTTTGTAAGTACACCGTAATTGCAGAGTCTCCTGAAAGGGACTCTGCAATAAATATTAAATTTGGAGATAATATGAGCTTTAGAACTATAATTGAACCCTTTAAAATAAAAGAAGTAGAACCTATCAGCGTTACCACAGAAGAAGACCGCGTCAAGTATCTGAAAGAAGCGCATTATAACCCTTTTATGCTGAAATCAGAGCATGTCCTTATTGATTT
>JAPUEV010000330.1 GCA_027492415.1 Ignavibacteria bacterium | reverse complement strand
CCTTTTTCCATACGCTTTTTCTTAAATGTTTCTTTCAATTGACCTTCTACTATTAAAGCTGTAAATGTTGAAATAATATATGTAGCAGTACCTATTCCCGTAAATGCAATTACTATAGTGAAGAGCCTTCCCCAGTCACTGTTTGTAAGATCAATTATTTCGCCGTAACCGATAGTTAAAATGGTAATTACCGTCATATAGAAACAATCCAGCAGGGAATATTTTCCGCCGCCAACAAACCAATAACCTGATGTTCCTGTAAGTAAAACTATAAATAACAGTAAAAAAGGAACACGAAATTTTCTTAACAATTCCTGAGTCATATAAAACAAATTTAACTAAATGTGATTATAAAATCAGTGTTATTAATATATTATTTAGTTATTTTTGATAATCTTATGAGATCATTAATACTTATCAGGCACGCAAAATCAAGCTGGGCAAGCCCGGAATTACCGGATAAGGAGCGCCCGCTGAACAGCCGCGGAAAGCATGATGCACCGATGATGGGTAAATTACTGCATAAATCAGGAATAAATCCTGATCTTATCATTACCAGCCCGGCAAAAAGAGCGCGTTCAACAGCAAAAAAAATTGCGGCAGAACTTGGCTATAAGGAATCGGCGATAAAAGTTGACGATAAATTATATATGGCAGGCACCGGTGATTTTATTGACGTTATAAAAGATGTAAAGGATAAAGTTAAGACACTGATTATTTTCAGCCATAATTACGGCATCACAGATTTTGCCAATTATTTATGCAATTCAGATATTGATAACATCCCTACTTGCGGAGCAGCAGGCATTGAGCTTGATATTGACTCATGGGACAAAATTAAAAATGAAAAGGGTATATTAAGATTTTTTGAATACCCGAAAAAATATCCAAATGGACTATAAATTTTTTAACAGAGAGCTTAGCTGGCTTTCATTCAATTACCGTGTATTACAGGAAGCAAAAGATCCTGAAACCCCGCTTTATGAGAAGATAAAATTCCTTGCCATATTTTCTTCTAACCTGGATGAGTTTTTCCGTGTGAGAGTAGCATCACTCAGGACACTTTTAGACCTGAAGAAGAAAACACAAAAAGAGCTTAAGTTTGATGTAGAGAAGCTCCTGGAGAAGCTGCATAAAACTGTTGTAAAGATGCAGGAAGATTACGGGAGTATTTACACCAACATCATTAAGCCTGAGCTGGAAAGCAATAATATTTTCCTTGTTGACCCTTCCCAGCTGAACCCGCTGCAGAAAGAATTTATATCCGAAGTATTCAATTCACAGGTAGTGCCGCATATAATGCCTATGATAGTTGTAAAGAAAAAGATAACTCCTTTTTTGCGGAATCAAAGGCTGTACCTTGCCGTCAAATTATCGCCTAAGAATTTAGGCAAAGCTGCCAAACGCAAAAGATATGTTTATGCGATCGTTGAAATTCCTACAAATCATATTGACCGGTTTATTCTTTTGCCTAAGGTAGGCAATAATAATTTCATAATCTTCCTTGATGATATTATCAGGTATTTCCTGCCGCAGATATTTTACGGCTACAATATTCATGAATCATATGCAGTAAAATTAACACGTGATGCTGAATTGTATATTGAAGATGAATTTGCGGGGAACCTGCTGGATAAAATAAAGAAAAGTCTTTCAAAACGCTCAACCGGCGCGCCATCAAGGTTTTTGTATGACAGGGCTATGCCTGCTTCGTTTTTAAGCTTCCTAAAGGAAGCGCTTCTGCTATCAGATGAAGATCTTTATCCCGGCGGCAAATATCATAACTTCAGCGATTTCTTCAGCTTCCCCAACCCGGGAATAAAACAGCTTTATTACCCTGATTTAAAACCGCTTAAATCAAAAAATAATGATGAGCTGGGTAGTGTTTTTGAATCAGTAGCAAAAAAAGATTACCTGCTTTACTTCCCGTACCAGTCATATGATTATGTAATAAACGCTGTTGACCAGGCGGCAAAGGATCCGAAAGTTACATCGATCAAAATTACGCAGTATCGCGTTGCAAAGGATTCCAAAATTGTTAATGCATTGATAAAAGCTGCACACCGCGGCAAAGAAGTTACAGCATTTGTGGAAGTAAAGGCAAGGTTTGATGAAGAAATAAACATAAAGGCAGCTGAGGAAATGCAAAAAGCAGGCGTTAAGGTACTTTACAGCCTGCCCGGACTTAAAGTGCATGCAAAGATAGCGTTAATATCAAGAATGGAAGAAAATGAAATAAAGAACTATGCGTATCTTTCAACCGGTAACTTTAACGAAAAAACTGCAAGGCTTTATACTGACTATGGTTATTTTACAGCAAATCCTGAAATAACCTATGAAGTTGACCGCGTGTTTGAATACCTTGAAGGCAAAGACCCGGGCTATACTTTCAAACATCTGCTGGTTGCCCAATACGGTATGAGGCAGGCTTTTATGGCAATGATAGAAAATGAAATTGCTTTTGCAAAGAACGGCTTGCCGGCATCTATCACATGTAAAATGAACAGCCTTGAAGATGAGCGGATAATTAAAAAGCTTTATGAAGCAAGTGCCGCGGGGGTAAAGGTAAATTTGATAGTGCGCGGTATATGCTGCCTGATACCCGGCGTTAAAGAAATGAGCGAGAACATACAGGGTATCAGTATTGTGGACAGGTTCCTTGAGCATGACAGGGTTTATATTTTTAATAATGGCGGTAATGAGAAGATATATCTATCCAGCGCTGACTGGATGAAGCGGAATTTAAGCAGAAGGATAGAAGTTGCTTTCCCTGTTTATAATGAAGAGCTGAAAAAAATGATAAAAGATATAATTAATATAAAGCTGAATGATAATGTAAAGGCAAGAGTGATTGATGAGAAACAGACAAATAATTACATTGTAAATACTGATGGTACAAGGCACCGCTCTCAGTACGAAATTTATGATTACTTAAAGAAGCTCAATTCCTGATCATCTCATAAATTTCCACTTCATGCTCCTTGCCTTTCAGCTTTACATTACCCATACTGATTGCGGAATACCCTTTTCCGGTACCAAGCAATTGCAGCGCTTCTTTGGATATCAATATTTGTTTATTGAGCACTTTCGAGTATCCCTGTATCCTTGAAGCAGTATTCATAACATCACCATGGAACACTATCTCTTTCCTGGAGTCACCCACTTCGCCTATAACAACTTCACCGTAATGCACACCGGCTTTAAATCCGGGTATCAGTCCGAACTTTTTAATATAGCTATCCTGAAGTGATCCAATTTTATCCTTTATATCAAAATAACATTTTATGCAGTTTGAATTTTTTATCCCGTTCTCAACTTTCCAGCTTATTACAACCTCATCGCCAACATACTGGTATATTTCACCTTTGGAGCTTATAATGGGATCGTTAATATCAAAAAAATAGCTGTTCATGAATTCATGGTACTTAACCGGACCAATAGTTTCTGCAATTGTGGTTGATGATTCAAGGTCAAGGAACATGAAAAACCTTTTTTCGGCTTTTGGCTTATGGTATTTACCTGTTATATAGCTTAAGAGCACTCCTTTACCCAGCAGCCTGTTTATCTGCACCATAAAATTCATAAAAAAGCTGATTGTAAAAGCAAAAATAAGTATATAGGGAAATATCCCGGTCAGGAAATTGCTGAAATCATCTGTCATAACAGTCGCAATAAATCCGCGGCTGTTAAGCAAAGATTCGTGCACTACCCATACCGTCAAAACTGAAAAAGAAATAATTAAGATATAAACAAACGTACGCATTAAGACTATCAGAGAAAAATTCAATTTTTTTAATTTTACCTCAAAAATAAATTTTTCAAACAGAGCGCTTAAAAATGATATTATTGCACCTGCGATAAATCCTTTTACCGCATGTTCAAGATCCATACCAAACGCGATGCAGGTAAAAAGAGTGCCGATCACACCACCTGTAACAGCAGCTATGAGGACTGTCTTTAGCTTTGCTGAAGTATTTACCTTAAACGACATTTATTATATACTTGTCTTAAATTTTAAAACCCGTTAATTTATATATAATTTATATTATTAATTATTCAAAAAAATTGATGAAGAACGTCTTATTATTCCTGGTATTGGTTCTGTTATTAAATACCGCAATAAAAGCAGATTCAACCTTTACGAAACAAAGCTCAAAACCGCGGAAAACAACAATAATGCAGGATCTTGGCAATGATCTTAAATATATTGCCACTGATTGGGGCGCTTATTTTTATGAGCCTTTCAGGACTAAAAAGAACCTTCTTATATCATCAGGTGTAGTTGGTGGAACAATATTGATCTCAGCTGCTGATAAAGAAGTAAGGAAGCAAATATCAGTTCAGGGCAAATCTACTTATAACGGTAACTTCCTTGACGGTCCTTCGGCATACGGATATGTTCAATATCCCAGTATCCTTGGAGGTGCATTATACACCATAGGATTATTGACACGGGAAAGTGTACTGAGAAAAACAGGAAGAATGCTGATTCAGTCACTGGTATATTCAGGCACTCTAACAATGGGATTAAGATACCTTTTTGGCAGAGCAAGACCGTTCTCATCAAAAACAGGAAGCCAGTATGAATTCACCTGGTTCCAGTCAAAAGGTGATACGCAGTCATTCCCTTCAGGCCACACTGTAGTAGCATTTGCATGTTCAACAATACTCGCAGAACAAATTGATACATGGTGGGCACGCGCAATATTATACCCTTTTGCAGCATTAACTGCGTATGCAAGAATGCACAATGACCAGCACTGGCTAAGCGATGTTGTTTTTGCAGCTGCGCTGGGTTACGGTACATCTAAATTTGTTATTGGCAGGGAGCGTGACAGGGAAAAAGAAGCTGATGATAAACGTAAAATGAATAAAGGCGGCGGATTTTCGTTCTATCCATCGTTCAATGGTTTCAGCTTAGTTTATGATTTCTAAAAGCTGAAGCCTGTACCAAAATAAAATGCTGCCTCAAGCTCATTTGAGCGTGCATAAGTCATACGCAGGGTAATATCCCTGTTCAGCAGGAACATAAATATTCCCCCGCCGTAGCCTGTATGCCACAGGTTTGAATCTTCACCCTTTACAAATACCCTGCCTGTTTCAGCAAACGTAAATATTCCAACCGCCTCAGGCAGCAGAATATTCATGTTAAATAGCTTAAGTCTAAGTTCCGCTGAGCCAAGCAGAGAGCCGTCACCTGCAAAGCGTTCACTTGCAAAGCCGCGTAAATACCGGGGTCCGCCTAAAAATGCAGATTCAAAGAACGGGAAGTCACCAAAGATCTTTTCACCTTTTACCCTTAAAGCCAGTGAAATATTCTGCTTATACCCAATATAACCGCGCAAATCTGCGGAGAGCTTTGTGAACTTAAATTGTTTTTCAAACAGTGATGGGAAGTAAGATGCGGCAAGATTAAGGTAATATCCTTTAAACGGCGCGGAATTATGATCTCTTTTATTATATTCAATTCCGCTGGTTACACCCAGTAAATTTACATGTCCGGTTGGAAGGCTTGCGGAAGTAATATCCATGTCATCGTTTGGCTTTACTTCAAAACTTTTATATTTAATTCCTGCATTAAAGTTAAGGGAATTATTCCTTGGGAATGTAACTGACGGGTCTGCAAATATTTCCTCATGTGTCACTTCATAAAACTTATGTTCATAAAGCTCCTTATTGAACCGGCTATTATTACCCTGCCCGAAATAATTATTTATTTCTATGCCTGATTTCCTGAAATGTAAATTAAGGTCTGCATTTTTAATGATTCCCATAAAATCAAAATTTAAGTCAGCCAGCAAGCCTGTGATACCATCCTTCTTCGGGGCGTAACCTGCAGTAAAGTTCAGCTTATACAGGTATGGGTCCATCCTGAAACCGTACTTCCTGTAGCTGAAAGTACCGCCGAATAACGGACCGATATCAGGGGAATAATTGAAGAGCGGAATAAAGCTTGTCATATAAAATTTATCCGGCGGTGTAACAGGGTCATACCTGTAATTTGCTATCTCTTCTTCATATTTTTTCTTTTCTTCCTTAGAAATTTTCCCTTTTCTTTCATCAAGCTTATTATCAAGCTTTTCATATTTTGCCAGGTATTTATTTTTATCCCAAGAAACATCACCTTTTACCTGTGATTTTTTTCCGTCATCATAGAATAATATTTTTTCATCTGAGCTGTTTATTATCTCATCTTTTCCATCGCCGCCAATTAATCTTATTTTCGGGAAATCGGTATTTTTGCCTGATACGTAAACAGCATCATCG
>JAPUEV010000329.1 GCA_027492415.1 Ignavibacteria bacterium | reverse complement strand
TATGAAAACTCCCGTTCACAAAGCTGGCTGAAAATTAAGACAGTTATGGCGATGGAAGCTGTGATATGCGGTTTTACTGAGCCCAGGGGCAGCCGGAAGTACTTTGGTGCCCTTTTATTAGGGGTATATAATAAAGGAAAGCTTACCTATATTGGACATACAGGGACAGGATTTAATGCTGCAAACCAAAAGCCGTTATATATATTAATGCAGAAATATATTACCGGCAAAAGTCCGTTTGAAATTCCTCCAAAGCCAAATGCCCCGGTTACATGGATACTCCCGAAGCTTGTGTGCGAAGTTAAATTCTCACATATGACAACTGACGGTATCCTTCGGCATCCTGTTTTTACCGGGATGCGTGATGACAAAAATCCCGCTGAAGTTACTTTAAGCTCTCAAAAGAAAAAGAAATTATCAATAGCTTAATATGCAATCGCATAATATGAATGAACTTATAAAAATTAACGGGCAAAAATTTGAGCTGACAAATCTTGAGAAGATTTACTGGCCGGCTGAAAAATATACTAAAGGCAGGCTTATTGAATATTATCATTCTGTAGCGAAATTTATACTACCTTATATAAAAAACAGGCCGCACTCGCTTAACAGGTATCCAAACGGCATTAAAGGGCAGAGCTTTTACCAGAAAGATGTTAAAGGCAAGGTTGCTGATTGGATAGAAACAGCAGAGGTTTATTCAGAATCAAATGATGAAAATATAAATTATTATGTATGTACCAATGAAGCATCGCTTTTATATATGGTAAACCTAGGATGTATTGAAATTAATCCCTGGTTTTCTGAAGTAAAGCACTTAAATGAACCTGATTTCCTTGCGATCGATCTTGATCCGCTGGATATTTCATTTAAACAGGTAATTGAAACAGCTAAAGCGGTAAAGGAGGTACTGGATAAAGCCGGAGCAAAGGCATATTGTAAAACTTCCGGCGCCACTGGCATCCATATTTATCTTCCGTTGAATGCAAAATATGATTTTGAAATATCAAAGGAATTTGCCCACGTGATAGCGGAAATGACTAACAATATGCTGCCAAAGATAACAAGTATCGAGCGCTCTCCTTCAAAAAGGAAGAAGAAAGTATACATAGATTACCTGCAGAACAGGAAAGGGCAGACCCTTGCCGCGCCATATAGTGTAAGGCCCAAGCCAAAAGCCCCTGTTTCAACTCCGCTGGAGTGGAAAGAGCTGAATTCAATTGGATCACCCGAAGAATTTACAATTGAAACCATACATAAAAGGCTGAAGAAAAAAGGTGACCTCTTCAAAGGTGTTTTGGGTAAAGGTATTGATATAGAAAAATGTCTGAAAAATCTTGGTGCTTAAATGATCAAATCACATCTGCTGAAATTACGGGTTAAAAAATCAGTTCATAGCATCTTATTTCTTTGCGCAGTATCACTCATGATATTTGGCTCCGATATCTCTTATTCACAGGAAATTATCGGAATAGATGAAATAGAGTTTTCGCATAAAGGAAAGCAAACTTTTGATGACGGCCAATTAAAGGATGTAATTGCCATTAATAAAAGTAAAATATATACAAAAAAATTAGTTGAAACGGATATTCAAAAGCTGAAGAAATTCTATTTTGATAACGGTTTTTTTGATGTTGCTGTCGATACAGCAATATATATAGATAGAGAAGATGAAGAAGCTTCTGTAAAATATATCATAACTGAAAATAACAGGTATAAGCTTGATTCTACTGTGCTGTATGGACTTGAAAAGATACCCGAAGAAACCCTGGAAAAGATCAAAAAAATAAATACTATAAAGAAGGGTGATAATTACAGCAAAGTACTTATTCTCCAGTATGGCAACGAGATCCTTGATACACTTCAGAATAACGGCTTCATGAACGCAAGATATATAAATGACTCAGGTACTGTGATAAAAAGATTTAAGAGTGAATCAAAGGTTGTTGTTGAGCTTAGTTTTACCGGGACCGACACTTTATATTACTTTGGCACTGCACAGATAAATATTAAAAATAACGAATACGGCGTAAGAACAGAATTGCCTGCTGAGGAAATTACTTTTAAAGACGGTGAAATTTACAGCAAGGCTAAAAAGCTTGAAAGTGAAAGGAATATGACAAAAATTCCAATAATATCAAGCGCAAAGCTTAATCCGGATCCATACTCAGGCAATAAAGTGAATTTTACCGCAGATATCACCCTGAACAAAAGAAACGAAGTAACGCCGTATATAAAAGGCTCAAACTTTGAAAACAGGTTCTATTTGGGTGCAGGTGTAAGATACCTGAACAAATACTTCCTTCAGGGCAACCGTACTTTGATGCTGGAGCTTGAAGAAGATTTTAATTCCTCTAGCATTAACCGTACAGAAATATCTGCAACAGTAACACAGCCTCACTTTATTAAACGCGAGCTTACTTTAATTAATAAGCTTTCATTTGGCTTTAATAATGTTGAAAATTACAAGAATTATTATGCAGCCAATGTAACAACGCTCAATTATTTTATTGCGCCTCATACATTCTATAATAATGCATATCTTGATCTTACCGAAGAGCTTATCTGGATAAAATACGATACTATAGCAACCGGAAGGCAGACACAGTTCAACTCTTTCTTAAGCGTTACATTAGAGCATGATAACACTAATAATTTGCTTGCTCCATCAAAAGGATTTTACCACTCTATCCTTGTAGGTACATCAGGATTGATCCCCAGGCTTGTAACTTCAACTATAGGTAAACAAATATTTTACTCTGAGTTCTTCAAAGTCTATACACTCAATAAGTTTTATTTTTCGCTTTCCCGGGGAGATAACACTGTACTTGCAACTAATTTAAAGATTGGTGATATAATTGAATACGGAAAAGGTGAAAATAAAATTCCCGTACAGCCTGCATATAAATTTTTCAGCGGGGGCTCCAGCAGCCTAAGGGGGTGGAATGCAAAAGCCAACGGTATACTTGCTGACCCTGTAAATGGCGGTACTTTCCTTCTTGAAGGTAGTGTTGAGCTTCGGAAAAAACTGTTTCCCTCTGCAGAAGGATTCATGAAAAACCTTGGGGCAGCATTTTTTGTGGATTACGGAAATGTTTGGGAGACCCATAAGGAATTCAGGGCTAACCAGATCGCAATGGCTATTGGTTTTGGCGTAAGATATGACCTGTTTATCGGTCCCATAAGATTTGATTTTGGCTTTAAGCTTTATGATCCATCCGCACCTGAAGGCGAACAGTGGCTGTTTGATAATCCGGGGAGAATATTTAAAGATAAGTTTGCTATCCAGTTCGGTATTGGGCAGGCATTCTAAACGTAAAACCTTTATTTAAAATTTAATTTTGTAGAGTATTTTTATTTCGGTGGTTAATATATCGTTCTGGTTGGTAGAAAGAGTTTGTTTTTTCTCTTCCCTGGCAAATTCAAGCAGTAATGTTTCAGGCAGGTTAAGATACAAAAGCTTATTTAACGGGTAATCCACAACAAGCTCAAAATTCTTTACATCCTTCAGCAGCTTTCCTCCGAATTTAACGCGGGCATCACCAAGCTCTGAGATAAGCTCCACATCAGTATTCTGCACGTTGCCTTCAGTGTAATTGAACTGCGCATCAACAATGAACGGCAGAACTTCACGCACTGTCTGTGAAAGGTATGATGAAGCGTATAATGACCCCACTGAAGCTCCAAGGGATGATGCTACTGCTGTTCTTTCTGATGCCGATAGCTCGCTTTTGTACCTTCCAAAGAGCAAATACGTAATTGCATCAGATTGCGCGTCACTGCCCGAGACTTCACTGCCATCCTGGAACAGGTTCAGGGTCAATTCAGGCTCCTTAGCGTTACCTTTAACAGTTATCACTACTTCCACATCACTTGTTGTAACTGAACCATACTGCTCATTATTCTTCTGGCTTTTATATACACCTTTTATATCCAGCATCGGATTGGAAATATCGCCATCGAACTTGATATTGCTTTCATTCAGCTTAAAATCGCGGTAAAACCTGTAATATGAATCACCTGCAACATCAACCTGCCCGAATGCCTGAAGCTTGCCGTTTTCGGTCTTTATATCAAGATCAGCCTTAAGCTCTCCAAACAGCCTGTCGCGGGTAAGGTTATTAAAATCAATTGATGCGTAAATATTATTTTCAGTTTTTACGTTCAGGTCTAAATTAACAATTGATTCTTTGGAGCTATCAACAGCTAATTTATATAGTGACCTTTCAAACGGATTAAGCTTTGCAAAATCTTCGGGTGTTAATACTGTCATTGAGTCTTTATTCAGCTTAAGAGAATCATTCCCTGCATCAATATACACAAAGTTATCCCCTTCAGCATTATAGCCGTTTCCTTCCAGCGGAATCGAGGATATTGTGGCGTCTTTTATAAGCAGTTGTCCTGATACAAACAGGCTGTCAAGGCTTCCCGTGATCTTAACAGGAGGGCTGCCTATCCCGGCAAGTATATAGCCGTAAACACCCAGATCGTTCTGTTCAACATCCTTATCCAGCAGTACCATATCTCCTCTTGCTTCCAGATCAATATCAGTTATCTTCAGGTCCTTAAAATCCAGGCTTCCCGATAGATCAATATGTCTTGAATCATCATCTTCATTATAAAATTTCAGGTCATTCAGCACCAGCTTAAAATTATCTGTGCTCATTGATGCATCAAAGCTGTAATCCATTCCGGTTAAAGGAAGCAGGTACCCGCCGTGTGTAATATTCAGGTTACCGGTTAATGCCGGGTCTGATGATGTACCCTTTGCGGATAGATCCGCGTTCAGTACACCGCGCAGACTTGCAAGATCAGTTACAAGAACGCTGAAATAATCCAGCATAAAATTATTTGCCTTCAGGTTTATATCTACTGGCTGCGAAGATATATTGAATGCAGCCGCTGTATCACCTGAAAGCGGGTTCTGGAAGGGAATGGTTCCCTTAATTGTAAGATCACCTTTATTATCGGCATTCTGCATTTTCACCAATGCATCAGCGGAATTATTTTCATACTTCATGTTTGCTGTAATTACACCAATATCAGTACCGCTGTATTTTAAAGTATTGGTCTTTATATCCGCTATTAATACAGGTACATCCATTGTTCCTTTGTAGGAAATTACAAAGGTTGAAATATTGCCTTCAATATCCTTATCAGCGGAAATGATATAGGATGAATCAGCCTTATTTATGATATCAGCAATATCAGTCAGTTTAATATCATTACCCTGTATTTTTATGTCACTTTCATTGTTTAATGAAAGCTCACCTGATACATTTAAAACAGTATTCCTGCTTTTAATATTGAATTGTTCAAATTTGAACCTGTCGCCGTTTTCAAAATTAATAACCCAGTTTTCCTTATTTTCAATATCATAACCGCCGTATAAAACCTTAACTGTATCCAGGTCAGCTTTTATCATACCTGATCCCAGCCCTAGCTTACCCGAAATTAATACATTTGCTGTTGTATCCATGCCCGCCTTAACCTTTATTTCTGCATCAGCACCCGCCATTTTAATTGAAGTGTTTACAGAATCAAAGCTGTTGGTGCCAAATGAAATTTTATCGGCTGTGGTTTTAAGATCTATTTTTAAGCCTGTGATACTATTTGTGTAATCGTTATTTATTGTTAGATCGGTTTTAACTTTTTGCAGTATTATAACTGTATCATTATAAATAAAATTCTTTATATCAAGTTTATTTGCTGAAGTGAATTCACCGGCTGAATTCTTTATTTCGCCTGATACATTGCCGTTAAAATTAATGCCAAATGGCTGCAGGACCCGTGAAAGCTTAACGCTATCCTTAGTTACAATTTTATATGAAAAATTTATATCAGATCCTGAAAATCGTGGTTGTGATGTTGATATCTGCTGTACCTGCATGGAATCAGTAATTAAGCCTTCAGTTCCCGTGCTTTGAACTATCTGATCTTTAACTGAGCTTATGTTATACATTATAACATCTATCAGTTTTCCCGGATCAAATGTTCCTTCGGCGTTTATATCCGCCATATCGGTTTTTACTGAAACAGTCCCAACAGAATTGTTATTATCTATTTCTGCATCAAGCGGTGTTGAGGGAATTTCATACTTTCCGTAGTATGATTCTGCAATGTTTAACTTATAGCTACCATTTATGTTTTCCGGAGAAATACCTCTTCCATTCACATCAAAATTGAAGTTCAGGCTGCTTTTATCTTCAGAATTACCGGTAACTGAGGCGATGTTTAAGCTTTTTACATCACCTTTCATATTGTAAAC
>JAPUEV010000328.1 GCA_027492415.1 Ignavibacteria bacterium | reverse complement strand
GCAGGTAATCGTTGGCAGCTACATATGCTTTTATTTCTTCTATTGTATATCCGGTCTCATCAATGCATTTTTTGAACTCAAGCTTGGCTTTTGCTTTAGCTTCACCAAGTGCCATCTGCACCCTTGAGTGAGCATTAACATCGCCTTCACCTGAAGTTTCAATAGGTATGAATATCATATCCTTGAACATCGATGTAACAGCTGACTGAACGCCATCTGATTGTGTAGAAGGCATGCATCCGAATGGCTTAAGAGAAAGCACCATGTGACAAAGATCTTTATTTACGTAGTAAATGTTCTTTGCAATTTCAAGGTGACCCTCGCCGCCTTCAACCCTTGAGTTGTAGAACGGGTGACCCAGTCTCTGCATTTCAAGCTGGCTTGCCAGCTCATGCGGCATACCCTTGAATACTTTTCTTATCCTGTTGTATTCGCGGTCAAAAACGCTTTCAGCAATTGAAAGGATTGTAACAGTTTTTTTGTAATCCTTCAGGTTCTTTAATTTCTTAAGTACCTGGAATGATTTCGGAGCTTCTTCGCCTTCTTTGATTCCTTTTCTGTCATGATACATGTTCTTAGCCTGGTGAAGCATGTAAAGTATCCATGTTGCAATAGGCTCTACAAGCAGCTGTGCGCCTTCTCTTTCGAGGAAGGGGAACATGTTGAAGTTTCCGTCGCCTTCAGTTGTCTGTGCCCAGAATTCACCTGTTACTTTGCATATAGGTTTAACCCTGGTTCTGTCAACTTTAATTTCATTGAATTTACTCTGTATCTCTGTCAATGTTTCAACATAATAGTCGCTCATTACCTGGTCAACAAATCTCTGTATATAATTTGAGCCCGGTACTTTACTTAAGAATGAACCCAGCTTTGTATTGAAATCAAAATACTTCTTTGTTTTCATTCTTTCATACATCAGGTCCATACACTCAGCAAGTACTTTATCAGTTTCGCCGGGTGTAACTTCAAATGGTCTGATCTGGTATGCAACATCGTTTAAAATATCACCGATATTCATAGCATTCAGAATACCGAGGAAGAAATCAAGGTTCATTTCTAAACCCGCTTCCATTTCATCCTGCTCCAAACCGCCTGTCTGCTGGAAGATAAGAACACGGAAACCATCAAAACCTGAATTGCGAAGTGCAAGCCTGTATTCAGCTTCATACATACCAAAACGGCATGGACCGCATGCGCCTGCAGTGAAGAAAACATATTCATTTATTATCTGGTCTTTTGTCATACCTGATTTTTCAAGCTCCTGAAGGTACTGAACAAGATTGCCAACAGTAAAGTAAGTCGGGTTGCACTGACCGTTATTACCATACTCTTTGCCCAGCTGGAATGCTTTTTTATCGGGTGTGGGAATTTCGCTGGCTTTATAGCCTAATCCCTGTAAAACACCTTTTACAAGCTTTTCATGTTTCCAGGTGAGACCACCGAATAAAATGGTGGTATTTGCTCTCTGGTCTTTAGTGAAAGTTGTTTCCAAAGGTCTTTTAAAGTGATCTATCTTTTTTGCCTCAACTCCGTATTCCTTTTCAAGACGCATTCTTTCTTCAAGCAATAATCGCTGAATTTCTGCCTCTTTAGTTTCGGTTTTCTTCAAACTGATACCAACCGGTGCACTTACCACGTTTGTATCTTCGTTCCCGTTTTGATGTCCCATTTTTTTACCCTTCCTTTAGGTATTTTTTGGTTTGATTTATACTTTTATACTTATCTGCTCAAGCTTTATGAATGAATTTAATATTTAATTCAGTTTCATTATTTCTGAAACACAATTTTTAGCACTATTTACTGCTCCTTCAATTGTTGCCGGTAAACCTGTATCTGTCCAGTCTCCGGCAATAAAAAAATTACTGATTGAAGTTACATTTGACGGCCTTGAATTCAACGATCTGCTATCTGGTACAAAAGTTGCTCTCATTTCTTTTATTACTCTTGATGCTGTAACTTTAAATCCAGCAAGTTCAGGCAGACATATTTTAAGCTCTTTTTCAGCTAGTATTGTTATATCTTCTTTTGAAAGCTCTGATATATCCCGGGCACTGCTTATCACCACACAGACCTGGTTTTCTGTAACTTTAAACACCCATTGTGAAGCTGTGTTTAATAGCCCAATGAATTCCCATTTAAAAATACTGCTTATATCTTTATCAAATTTTAAGTGAATATTTACAATAGGTGAGGGGCTTAATTCTATTAAACCCTCAAAATACTTATTGTATACATCCACACCAAGCATATTTTTAAAATTAAAGAACGGTACAGCACTTATATAAATATCAGTTTCAATTTCACTGTTATCTTCAAGTATTATTGAAGATATAGTATTATCTTTAAACTTAAATCCGGTAACACTTTTATTGCTTAATATTTCTGAACCTTTTTGCGTCAAATATTTTATAGCCGGTTCAGCGAAAATTTCATTTAAAAATCCTTTTGGCAGGACCAGCTCTGAGCCGCCTTTTTCGATAAAACCCGTTCTTATCATTTTGCTGAACAAATAAGCAGATGTATCCTGTGGTTCAGCATTAAATACAGCAATTATGAATGGTTTCCAGAAGTAATCAATTGCTTTATCTGTTTGAGCTGATATTTTAAACAGCTTTTCTGTATTAAAACCTTTTAAATGATTATCGGTAAACTTATTCTTTTTGATCTTATTTACCAATCTTACAATTGCCAGCTTATCCTTCAGATCCAAAGCCTTGTATGACATTATTCCGCCTGCCAAATGCAGAGGGGGAGGCAGCTTAGATGCTTTCAGGCTGTATGATGTCCCGGTGTTATCCCTGAACTCAACTTCAAGCTGTTTCTGAAAGCTGAGCTTATCATAGGTACCAACCAGCTTTAGAAACTCAAAAGTATCCTTATACCAGCTGGCAAGAATATGCTGGCCGTTATCCAGCTGCAAACCTGTTGCTTTATCAAAGAACGAATAAGCTCTTCCTCCGAATTTAGGGGAGGATTCAATTAAAGTTACTTTATAACCCTTTTCTGCCAGGAATACAGCAGATGAAAGTCCCGCAATGCCGCCGCCAATAACAGAAACACTTTTGTTCAATTTGCCAGTTTATACTTTACAAAAACCCCGAATGTATAATAAAGCTTCTTTAATTTTGATATTTTTGCTTTTTTGCTGAACACATTATAGTTCATCTGTTCGATCTTTTCGAGAATATTGAAATATATCTTCTGCATTATCCTTGCAGGGAAGAGCAGTTTCCTGTCTTCCTTTGCAAATGCGTCATTTGCCTTATCATAATAATCACGGGCACGTTTGCATTCAAATTTCATCAGTTCAACAAAAGATTCATTATACCTGAAATTCATCAGATCATCTTCAGTATATCCGAATCTCTTTAAGTCTTCCTCAGGGAGATATATTCTTCCGTTCAAAGCATCAAACTTTATATCCCTTAAAATATTCGTTAACTGAAGCGCTATACCAAGATTTACAGCATACTGCTTTGCATTTTCTGTCTTATAGCCGAATATCTCAATACACATGAGTCCGACTGTAGCTGCAGCTCTGAAACAATACTGGTATAGTGTGTTAAAATCCTTGTAACGCGATACCTGCAGGTCAGCTTCCATTCCTTTAATAAGCTCAAAGAACGGCTCAACGGGAATATTGAACTTTTTAATGATCTTTGTGACCTGGTTAAGCAGCGCATACTTTGAAGTGCCGTTTAAAGCCTGTTCAAATTCGTTCTTCCATTCCCTTATTTTTTTGAACTTAAGCTCGGTTGAATCCATTTCGTTATCAACAATATCATCTGTCTGCCGGCAGAAAGCATAGACTGTATTAATAGCCTCGTACTTCTCCTTTGGCAGCAGTGAAAACGAATAAAGAAAGTTCGTTTTGCTTGATTGAGTTATTTCAATGTGTTCTGTTGACAATTATATTTTATATCCTTGAGCTTAAAAATATCTTTAATTTATCAAAACCGGAAATCTTTGGCCTTGAATTTAAAACGTTATAATTAATTTCTCTTATCTTTTTTAAAATTGTTGTACCGCCAAGCCATGTTAACTTTAATTCCTTTGAAAGCTTTTTTGTATTTACATCCTTAGCTGTCATTTCAAGAAGCTTTTTCCCTTCATCAAATATTTTCTGTGTCCGGCTGACCTCAAAAGCCATCAAATCCCTGAAATTCTCATTGAACTGTTTCATTTCCAGCTCTTTCACTGAATATCCAAATCGCATCATATCTTGCTGAGGTAAATAGATTCTATCCTTTCTTAAGTCAACCTCAACATCCTGCCAGAAGTTCGTTAACTGAAGCGCTGTGCATATTTTATCAGAATATTTAAAGAACTCTACATCATGACATCCGAATATCATTAAAACCAACCTGCCTACTGGATTTGCTGAGCGGGTACAGTAATCCAAAACTTCATCAATTGTTTCATACCTGCTTTTGGTAACATCCTGTCTGAAAGCGCTTAGAAGGTCTTCAAGCGGCTTTACTGGTATTTTATTATCTTCAACTGTCTTTGCCAGTGCTATAAATATCGGGTCATACGCTTTACCTGTGTAACATTCTTTCAGCTTTCCGTGCCATTCATCAAGTAATGCCAGCCTTTTAGGAATCCCGCCTTCAATGCCTTCTTCGTCGGCAAAATCATCAGCGGCGCGTGCAAAAGCATAGATGGCGTAAACATACTTTCTTTTTTCCTTAGGCAGAAGAAGCGATGCAACAGGAAAATTTTCGTAGTGACCTTTTGCGATATCTTCGCAGTATTTAAAAGAACTGTTTATTAAGCTGTCATTCATAACCTGAATATATACACTCCGCAGTTGGAAATAGTATCAGTTATATATAATTATTGCCCGCATTGTTAAATGCAGGTTAAGCTTTAAATTGAAATTGTTATTGAGTTTAAACCAGCAGAGAGGATTTCCTTAAATATGTGCCTTGTGAACGCCACAGGGAAATATTTCCGGAATCAAGAATGTGATAAGTTATCAGATCTATTTTAGTATTAACAGATTTAGATAAATTCTTTATAAATGATAGGAATGAAATACCGGACCTTTTGAATATTAATGCAAATAACAGAATTATGAAACCTGAGGAATTTGCATTAGCAGGATCGGTTGGATTGTAATAGAACGCCAGCCATATCATGGATAGGGCAGTAAATATTATCATCCAGAACCGTGTGTTATAAGATGCGGTATGAGGAGTCAAGCGCTTCCAATAAAGATTATTGCAGATCTTTCTGTAGAATTCCATTGTCAAAAAGTTATTTAAAACCCATATAACTTTAGATATGAATTCACTTTTCAGAAGCAGCTTTATTTGAAGAATTATATTCAAAAATTGATTGATTTTATACGTAAAGTTAAGGATATATGTTTGAAATGTCAATTAAAACAGAAATTTAATCTGTACAGAAGTGTATAGATAAAAAGGTAATATTTTTGAAAACGATAAAAATCATATTTCTAAAACTAATAACCAACTTTCAAAAATGGAAATCCGGCAAATTTCACAAATGAACACAAATGGAATATCAATTTTATTTTTCGATAATTACTCATACCTCAAAGCATCTATTGGGTTCAGCTTAGCTGCTTTGAAAGCAGGGTAGGTGCCGAATAGTATTCCGATAAGTGAGCAGACTATTACGCCAATTAAGACCCAATCATATGGAATAGTAACAGGAAAATGAAAAATTGAACCAAGCAGGTTACCTACACCAATGCCTATTGCGATACCGATAACACCTCCAAGCTCGCAAAGCACAATTGCTTCAAATAGAAATTGAGTTAGTATATTACCGCGTTTTGCGCCGATTGCCATCCTGATGCCTATTTCTTTGGTTCTTTCAGTAACAGTAACAAGCATGATATTCATAATACCTATGCCTGCAGCTATCAAAGATATAAAAGAAATTACACCTGCACCATATTTGAAATAAACCGTAAAATTATTTGCTTCGCGAACCAATGATTCATTAGACCAGATATCAAAATCGTTTTCTTCACCGGGCGGTACTTTGCGTATCTGCCTCATTAACCCGATCACTTCTTCCTGGGTTTCATCAAGCTGTGCTTTGCTGTATGCGGAAACTGTTATGTTAAGCGAGCGGTCCTTACGCGCTCCATAGATCTTATCCATTGTATATAACGGTACAAGAACAATGTTATCCTGGCTCTGACCAAGATTTTCGCCTTTTGCAACAAGCACACCAATTACAGTAAAGCGGTTTCCGTCAATTTCAATTTCTTTATCAAGCGGTGAACTGAACGGGAACAGCTTATCAAC
>JAPUEV010000327.1:3041-6298 GCA_027492415.1 Ignavibacteria bacterium | reverse complement strand
AAAATTTTACCCATATAATTATGTTTAGACCTCCCCTAAATCCCCTCCTTGCTAAGGAGGGGACTTAAAATCAAAATACCCTATGATTCATAGTCTCCCCCTTGGCAAGCCAAGTGAGTCTTTTCACCATCAAAAAGGGAGGCTTCCGCCTCCCCTATTGTTCATTACTCATTCTTAATTACTAATTGAAAAGCTAGCTGCAGCCGCTCGTATCGCCGCACGTAATGCACTTTAAGCATGTGCCGTTGCGAACCATGGTTAAGCTGCCGCATGACTGGCAGATATCGCCTGTATAGCCTTTTTGCTTTGCCTGCTTAATTTTCTCTGTTTCCTGGCTCACACTAACATTTTTAATTGTTGCGGCACCCGTCATCTGAATACCAAGCGGTCCGCCTGAAATTGTCTGCTGAGAGCTCACCGATACATTTTCTGCAGGTTTTGACTGCTGCTGCATACCCGGGATCTGGTCGATCTTCGGCGCATTTTTGTTAGCCGGCTCATCAATAAAGCGCTCTGAAAATATCTCTTCATCTTCGTAGTCGGTTTCAGTATCAAGCTTGCTTAAGCTGTCTATCGGACTCGTTCTCATCTCAGTTTCCTGGGAAATATGAGAGAGGTCGTTGCGGTTCAGGTATGTTACTGCAAGCTCACGGAAAATATAATCTATCAGCGAGGTCGTCATTTTAATGTTCGGGTTGCCTATAACAATACCGTTCGGCTCAAACCTTGTATATACAAACGCGTCAACAAATTCTTCCAGTGGTACGCCGTGCTGCAGCCCGAGTGATATAGCAATTGCAAAACAGTTCATCAGGCTTCTGAATGCCGCGCCTTCGCGGTGCATATCAATGAATATCTCGCCAAGCTGGCCGTTCTCGTACTCGCCTGTCCTTAAATAAACTGAGTGCGCGCCGATCTTCGCCTTCTGTGTATAGCCTCTTCTTCTGAATGGCAGCTTTCTGCGTTTTGCAATGTAACGGTGAATGATACGCTCTGCGATCCTTATAATATCGTTCGGTTTGCTCATTGTTTCGGCAATTTCCTCTGATTCATGCTCAAAGCTGTCGTCATCGCTTACTGAATTAAGCGGCTGTGAAAGCTTGCTGCCGTCACGGTATAATGCGTTTGCTTTTATGCCAAGCTTCCATGAAAGCAAATAAGCATGCTTCATATCTTCAATTGTAGCGTCATTGGGTAAATTGATGGTTTTGCTGATTGCGCCGCTGATAAACGGCTGAGCTGCTGCCATTATCTTTATGTGCGCATCTGCTAATATATAGCGTGTGCCTTTTTTACCGCATTTATTTGCGCAGTCAAACACTGCGTAATGCTCTTCGCGTAAATGGGGAGCGCCTTCAACTGTCATAGTGCCGCAAACGTAATCATTTGCTGTATCAATTTCCTCTTTACTGAATCCAAGTGTCTTAAGTATGTTAAAGCTGTAATCATCAAGCTGCTCATCTGTAAATCCAAGGGTATCTTTGCAGAACTCTGCGCCTAATGTGTATTTATTGAACACAAAATTTATATCAAATGCCGCCGGCAGTGATTTTTCAACCTGGGCAAGCACATCTGCGGTAAAGCCTTTTTCTGCAAGCGCGTTGGGATTTATTCCCGGGCAGCCTATGATAGAGCCGTGGCCTGTGCAGTATTTAATTATATCGTGAATTTCGTTTTCTGTGTAGCCAAGCTTCTTCAGCGCGGGCGGTACTGATTCATTGATAATTTTAAAATACCCGCCGCCGGCAAGCTTTTTGAACTTAACCAGCGCAAAATCAGGCTCAACGCCCGTTGTATCGCAATCCATCACCAAACCAATTGTTCCGGTGGGCGCAATTACTGTTACCTGCGCATTGCGGTAGCCGTAACGCTCACCAAGATCCAATGCCATATCTGAATCTTCCCTTGCGGCAACCAGTAACGGGGCCGGACAGTGTTTCTTGTTGATACCGACAGGTACTATAGATAAACCTTCGTACTCTTCGTTAGGCACGTTGTATGCAGCCCTGCGGTGGTTCCTGATAACACGCAGCATGTTCTGCTCGTTATCCTTAAAACGCGGGAATGTGCCAAGCTCTTTTGCCATCTCTGCTGATGTTGCGTATGAGCGCATATGCAGTATTGATGTAAGCGCGCCGGTTATTGCAAGCGCTTCTGGTGAATCATACGGAATGCCCTGTATCATAAGCAGTGAGCCAAGGTTCGCGTATCCTAAACCAAGTGTTCTGTAATCATATGAAAGCTTTGCAATTTCTTTGCTGGGGAACTGCGCCATTAAAACGCTAATTTCCAGCACAACTGTCCACAGCCTTACAGCGTGGCGGTATGCCGCTATATCAAACTCAGCTTTATCAACATCGTAAAATTTAACCAGGTTCAAAGATGCCAAATTACATGCTGTATCATCTAAGAACATATATTCGCTGCAGGGGTTAGAGGCTTTTATCTCGCCGCCGGCAGGACAGGTATGCCACTCATTAATAGTGGTGTGATACTGCATTCCGGGGTCTGCGCATGCCCAAGCGCTGAAAGCTATCTGCTCCCAAAGGTCGCGTGCCTTAAGCTTTTTGCATGCAACAGGCTCTCTGCCTTCTTTTTTAGCTTTATTAAGCTCAACTCTCCAGTAAAGATTCCACATTCCGTCATTTTCTACGGCTTTCATGAAATCATTGGTGGCTCTTACACTATTATTGCTGTTCTGCCCTGAGACTGTCAGATATGCTTCGCTGTTCCAGTCAGTATCATAGGTTGGGATGTGTACTTCTTTAACTCCAAGCTTTGCAAGCTGGATAACTCTTTCAATATAATTTTCGGGGATTAATGATTTCCTCGCGTCGCTGATAGCTTTAGCTAAATGTTTGTTCTGTTTCTTATCGAACGGGTCGTTTTCAGGATGTACTTCATAACATGCCTTGATAACATTATTAAGATGCATGTTAAGCAGCTTTGAGCCTGTTACCAGGTCAGCAACTTTCTGCTCTTCAACAACTTTCCAGTTGATATACTCTTCGATATCCGGGTGGTCAAGATCAAGCGTTACCATTTTTGCGGCTCTTCTTGTTGTGCCGCCTGATTTAATTGCACCGGCAGATCTGTCGCCGATCTTCAGGAATGACATTAACCCCGAGGACTTTCCGCCGCCGCTTAACGGCTCATTGGAGCCTCTTAAATTTGAAAAATTTGAGCCTGTGCCTGAACCGTATTTAAATAATCTCGCTTCCCTTACCCAAAGATCCATTATGCCGCCTTCGTTCACC
>JAPUEV010000327.1:0-3031 GCA_027492415.1 Ignavibacteria bacterium | reverse complement strand
GAATAAAACATGCATGCGGCTGGGGATGTGTGTAAGCATCCTCTGATTTTGCAAGCTCGCCTGTTTTTCCGTCAACATAATAGTGTCCCTGTGAGGGTCCTGAAATACCATAAGCCCAGTTTAAGCCGGTATTGAACCACTGCGGTGAGTTAGGTGCGGCCATCTGCATGGCTAGCATATAACAATGCTCATTATAGAACGCCAAAGCGTCCTCTTCTGTGTTAAAATAGCCGTATTTCCAGCCCCAGTAGGTCCAGCATCCTGCCAAGCGGTTAAAAACCTGGCGGCAATCGGTCTCAGATGTGCTTCTGTCTGAATCCGGGATATCCTTCATCGCCTCTTCATCCGGTGCGGATGCCTGCAGCCATACGGGCACGCCTTCTTCATGTACGCGTTTCATTACACGCGGAATTCCCGCCTTGCGGAAATATTTCTGCGCAATGATATCTGTTGCAACCTGTGACCACTGTTTCGGAACTACGATATCTATCATTTCAAAAACGATAGAACCATCCGGGTTCCTTATTACTGAAGTACGTTTATCGAATTCAATTTTATCATACGGGTTGTTCGTTTCTCCTGCAAACAGTCTGTCTATCTTCATGCGGTAAGTATTTAAAAAATTTTCGGAATTTCTTTTATTAAAATTTAATATATCGTTAACACTGGAGTAACATCTGAATTCTATCTTTTTGAATCAGCAGGGGTTACGCTTCTTTTTTTTGAATAAAAAGCTTTCCTTATTGTGTCCTTGATTAGCTTCTGTTAACGATTGGAAACAAAATTAACAGAACAAAACTATAAATGCAAATTACATCGCAGGAAATTTTTTTCCGAAAACACTTGACAAGCCGTAAAGCCTTGCAGTTAGCTATTTTCTCAAATCAGGGAATTTTTCCTTTTCGGAAATTTTTTTTCCTGCCGGCAGTGTTCGGCAAATTGGCGGGCGTTTCAGCGATTTCAGTCAGAAGTTTTTATGCCTGCTGGCGTTTTGATTTATCGGATTTTTTTTGTAAAGGTTGTTTTCCCGCTCCGGGTATTTCAGGCTGCTTTAAAATTTTTTCCGCGTTCTTCATCATGCAAAATTATTTTTGTACCCGGCACTGCGTTTGCGCACAGAATATCTTTTTTGCCATGTGATGTTTTTACAGGTGATACAATGATGCCGTAATCATTTAATTTATTTTCATCATCTGCGTGAATTCCTTTGGCTCTTTTTTCAAGCATGTCTATGAATTTTTTTTCGCTCTCCTTCATCTCTCTTGCTTCGCCAAGCTTTTGTGAGAGCTCCTTTTTCAGATCCTCAATTTCTTTACCCTTGGAAAAAATTTTATTTATATGTTCATCAATTGTTGCCGCGGTAATGTTGAAGTTTTTCCATAACGCTTCATTGTTCTTTATACCTTCCTTAATTCCCTCAAAGCCCGAGGCAAGGTTTGAAAGGTATTTTATTGATATCGTTTTTTCGGTTTCCATATGAATTTATCTTATATATAGTATAAATATTGTTTTTTGCGTTTTTTGCTTAATTTTAAGGGGTGAACCCCGCATTCACCCCTGTATATTACCCTGAGTACTACAGGCATTCTACTTTCTTTTATAGGTTGTTGTCATTTCCATAGGCATTTTCTGACCGTTGAATTCATATGTGCCTTTTGAATTCATAACAACCTCGTTATCACCCTTAAATTCGGCAAATTCTGTGCCTGTATATCCCGGGGCGGTAACACTGCCATCTACTCTATTGCTTGTAATTTTCCCTTTTGATTCAGATATACCTGCTATTCCGAATATATCGAACCAATAGCCAATATAATTGCCGTTATTATCAAGTGTGTAATATCCTGTGCCCCTGTATTTGAAATCAGGGTTGTTATCATTTGTTCCGGTTACGTTAACTACAAGGAACTGGTGATTTAGGTCCCATGCGGCAACGATGGTTTGCCTCCCCGGCTGACCGCCGTAAACATTTTCTCCAACCCAAGTGCCAACCCATTTATCAAAGTAGCTTGATTCTACAGGTTTTGGCGGTGTCATTTCCTGAGCTTTTGTTACACTAATGATTGTTAATGCAAATAATACTGCTGTTAAGATTGTTTTGAAATTGATGCTCTTTGTTGTGTAATTCATTTTTGTTTCCTTTTCTTTTTTAATTTGATTTTTGGAATTATTTAATTGTTTATTTAATGTGATCTTTATTTTTAAATTTATTTTGCCGTTACAAATAAAAGTGAAAGTAAAATTGTTTTTAATATTTTTCTGATCTTTATTCTTCTTTCTTTATTTATAAAATTTCTATCTTTCGTCATTACTTTTTTCTTCCGTTGTTTCTTTAATGGTACAAAGATAGTCCCCGGATACCCCCTAACTCAAAGAAAAAAAATACAATTTGTGAGGATATAAAGCGCTATTCCGCCGGCAAATTCCGCTATTTTGAGGTAAAAATGATAAATATTGTGGTTATTGTTTGTGAGGGGTTCTTTGTTCTAAATTTCCTGAAAACTATTGCTGAAAATAAAAAAGGAGCCCATTTAGAGCTCCTTAAAAAATACTGTACTTTGCAGAGTCTCTCGCTTCCCAGAAGACTCTGCAAAGAAAAAGTCCTGTCATGCTGAGCGCTACGCCTGCCAACGGCATGGGAGTCGAAGCATATATTATATGTTTTTCCCGCCGTCGTTGGTGTTTAAATTGTAAATTGCAGAGTCTCCCGCTTCTCAGAGGACTCTGCAAAGAAAAAGTCCTGTCATGCTGAGCGGAGTCGAAGCATATATTATATGTTCTTTGCAGAGTTACCCGACCTTCGTTTCACGTTTCACATCTCACGTTTGACGTTTCACGTTTCACGTTTCACATCTCACGTCTTACTTTTCACTATTTTATCAAAATCATCTTTTTAGTGACCGTATATACTTCTTTTCCTGCATTTACTGTTAATTTGTAAAAATAAACCCCTGATGCTAAATACTTACCTGAAAGATCTGTTTCATAAGTCCCTGCGCTTTGTTTCTGATCCACAAGCGCAGTAACTACC
>JAPUEV010000326.1:308-6342 GCA_027492415.1 Ignavibacteria bacterium | reverse complement strand
GTGAATTTGCGAAATTCATCCAAAGTGTCGGGTGATCGCTGATACCTGTTTTGTATCCGTCTTCATCAGCTATGTTTTCAACAAGCATTTTGCGTGTTTCTGTATCCATACAGTTTGAGTGAACTGAGCTAACGAACATAGGAAAGTGCTTTACGAAATGATAATACTGCTTTGCATATTCCTGCAGCTCGCCTATTGTCAATTTGCCTTCATTCCATTTCTGGTAGAATGGATGTTTAAGTATACTTTTTTCTTCCAGAATTCTGTCGAATTCCTTTGAAAGCTGCTCTTTAGTTAACATTGTTATTTTTCTCCTTTGAGTTATAATATATGTTTATTTGTATTACTTAGTTTTAAACGTTTTAAGTTTCAAATTTGAGGTTTCACGGGTTAAAGCCCTTTTACATATTTTACTGCTGCATCAATTTCTTCATCTGTCAGCTTGCCTTTGAATGAGGGCATATCTTCATCGTCATCAGTCTTTCCTTTTTTGCCGTTTTCTATAATTGATTTTAATTTATTAGCTCCTGCATTCTTAACCTCGCCTGATGTCAGGTCAGGTACACCTTCTACTTTGCCTTTACCGTCTTTGCCGTGGCATTTAGCGCATTTCTTCGGCCATATTGCACTGAAATCAACAGAAGTTGTCTCTTCTTTTTTTACTTCTTCTTTTTTCTTTTCTTCTTCTTTCTTCTTATCTTCTTCCTTCTTTTTATCTTCCTCTTTTTTCTTATCATCTGTTTTCACAGAATCCTTCTTCACAGTCTGCTGCTGTTGTGTGTTCTGCTGAGTGTTTTGCTGGATTGTCTGCTGCTGCTGCTGGTTTGTTTTGTTTGTATCCTGTGTAGTTGTGGTGGTTTCATCTTTCTTCCCGCATGAGGGGAGGAAAAATGCTGCGCTCCAGAATGCACCCAAAACGATGAAGGTAAAAAATTTAGATTTCATTAACGATTCCCATATATATAGTTATTAAAATAATCGCTTAATTTACATATTGAGGTGATAATATTCAATGCAAAGATAATTTATTTATTTATACATAAGTTTCACTGTCAAATGATACAAAGAGCATGTGTTTATGAATTTTGCCTGATCAAACATCCTCACTTTTGCCCCGGGATTATTTATCTTAAAAATCCGAATAATAATTTATACATGCATTTATAAAACCGGCAAATTTTCTAAAAATATTATTGAATTACTTTCTATTTTACTCCAAAATTAACAAAAAACCGGATATCTTCATTAATTCTTGCAGTAAAGTTTCTAAAATTTAAATATTTTTCTTTGTTGGACCCTTCAATATATGTTAAGTTTGTCCAGCGAAACAGGTATCCGGAAAATTACACTAAATCTATTTTAAAATTTTACCTCTGTAAGCTTTCCAGCCTTCGGATACCGTTTCGCTGACAGTACCGAACAATGAAGCTTCAGGGGTAATTTATTTTGTAAAATATTTTTAATAACAATATATAATATCATGAAACAATTAATTATTGCTGCAATTCTAATTTTAACTGTAAGTGTTCAATCCCAATGGTTTTCAAGGCCAAGCGGAGTAACTTCTGATTTAAGAGCAGTCAAATTCTGGAATCTAAATACCGGCTGGGCAGCAGGGGATGGCGGTGTCATTCTTAAAACCACCAATGGCGGTACAAATTGGAGCTTAATTAATACAGGTATTACAAACAATCTTTATGCCTTAACATGCCGTGATTCTGTAACGCTTGTAACATGCGGTTCAGAAGGAAAAATTATGATAAGTTCAAATGCCGGTTTAAACTGGATATCTGTCTCAAGCGGCGTTAATTCAACATTGCGGTCTTTAACCGTTGAACCCGGAATCTCTGCCAAAGTTTATGCTGCGGGAGATAACGGTGTAATTTTGTTTTCATCCAACAACGGGTCCACGTGGAGTATTGAAGCATCAAATACAAATCTTCAGCTGAATTGTATAATTTATTTTACCGGAGGCAGCACCGGCTATATTCAGGAGGTTATGGGTAACAATGGTCTTAAAAAATACCATTTCACATCAAATGCATGGCAGCCTGATGCAGGCTTTCCTGCATCTTCAGAAAACCTGCTTGCAGGTATAAGTTCATCCAGGCTGTTCTATCCCCTGGCATTTATGTGTACAGGCAGCGGTAAAATTTACAAAAGAAGATTTGGTACAAGTAAACCCTGGTTCCTCGTTAACTCAGGTACAACATCCGCTTTAAATTCTATGAGCGATGGGAATGTAAGCATGTATGGTTACGGTAACTATGGTAAATATGTCTGGGCTGCCGGTGAGAACGGAACAATAATATATTCTGCTGATACCGGAAATACATGGCAGGCACAAAACAGCGGAATTACTACTGCATTGAATTCAATTGCAATGCTGGATTCAATTAAAGGCTGTGCTGTTGGCAACGGGGGAGTTATACTGCAAACAATTACCGGCGGCACTATTGGTATTCAGCAAATATCTTCAAATGTACCTGAAAATTTTTTACTTAAACAAAATTACCCAAATCCGTTCAACCCTGTTACCAATATTGAATTTTCTCTCAGTGCAGGATCAATAGCTGTACTTTCAGTTTTTGATGTTGCCGGCAGGCTGGTAAAAACTCTTCTTAATAGTGAAATAAATGCCGGTGTGTACAAAGCAGATTTTGATGCATCAGGTTTATCCAGCGGAATATACTATTATAAACTTACTGCAGGAAGCTTTTCTGAAACTAAAAAAATGATATTGATAAAATAAATATTACATTAAAGTACTAAATTACTAAAGGCAGGTTTAATTTCCTGCCTTTTTATTTACCGCATTTTTTTAATAAATTTTTAACTAAATTTGCTTAATTTCCAAACAATAAATAAATAAGTTACTGTTTATATAATGTACTTGATAATACTCGGACCTCCCGGAGCGGGCAAAGGTACTCAATCGATTCTTATTGCTGAAAAACTGAAATTAAAGCATCTTTCTACCGGAGAGATCCTCCGAAAAGCTGTCACAGATGGCACCCCGCTTGGTCTAAAAGCCAAAGAGGTCATGGATTCAGGCAATCTTGTTTCTGATGAAATAATGGTGGGAATCATAAAAGATGCTATATCTGCTGATGATGCCAAAGACGGATTTATTCTTGACGGTTTTCCCAGAACATTGGAGCAGGCAAAAGAGTTAGATAATATAATGAATAACATGGGATATGGCTCTGCAAAGGTTATCAATATTACACTTGATGATAATGAGCTGATGAGGCGCATGCTTGGAAGAGGCAGAAAAGATGATACTGAAGAAACTATAAAGAACAGGCTTGTTGTGTATAAAGAGCAAACTGCACCGGTAAGGGAGTATTACAGTAAAAATTCCGCTGTTTTCGATATTTACGGCATCGGAAACATAAGCGAAATTAACCAAAAGATACTGGAAGTTTTGAAATAAGGGAAATGAATGGCTGCATTTGGGATAATACTAAAATCAGGTAATTAAATCTACTAAATGGGTAGTTTTTATTCTCTTTAAAATAATGTAATAAACATCAATATTTGATTGCAAATAAAGAAAAATCAATTTATCTTTGCCATACACAATCCAAATTAATAATATCTACAACTATATAATATGAGTTCACACATAAAAGAGTCATCTTTACAGGATGGAAAAATTCAGGTTTTAAAGCTAAAAGGCAATTTTGTTGGCGGAGATGAAACTGATGAACTGCAGAATACTATAAAAAAGTTATCAGAAGAAGGTAACTTAAAGCTCGTAATCGATCTTGGTGAGGTTTCTTATCTCAACAGCTCAGCATTAGGAGTTTTGATCTCTGCCCATGCTAATTATACAAAAAGAGAAGGCAAAGTAAAATTATGCCAGCTTAATAAAAATTTAGAGAATCTGTTCGTAATTACAAAGCTTAGTTTAATTTTCGATACCTACCCTTCGGAAATGGAAGCTGTTGCATCATTTTCAGAATAAGAAAAAATAATGAAACTCAATAATCTATTGGAGGAATAACTTAACTATGAAACAATCCGTTTTTATTACAATCGTCCTTGTTGTTGCTTTAGTGGTATCATATGCCGTGTTCACATTTGTTTTCGGCAGCGCAAATAATTTTAAAGGTGGAGATGTTGTATCAGGAACACCTGTCAACGTATTCGGTCAGATATACAAGGGCGGTCCCGTTGTTATAGCACTTATGACCATCAGTATTATGGTAATCACATTCATTATCGAAAGACAGCTCTCTTTAGGCAAAGCTAAAGGCAGAGGCGCTATTGAACCGTTTGTTAAAAAAGTCCAGACTTTGGTTATGGATAATGATATAGATGGAGCTATTGCAGAGTGCAATAAGCAAAAGGGCTCGCTGGCCAATGTTCTGCGGCTGGCACTTGAGCGGTATAATGTGGTTAAAAATGATCCGATAGACGGCGAAAAGAAGATGGCTGAAGTACAGAGAGCTATCGAAGAAGCTATGATGCTTGAAGTTCCTCTTTTAGAAAGAAATTTAGTAGCTTTATCAACCATCGCTTCAATTTCAGTGTTAGTTGGTCTGTTCGGTACAGTTCTTGGTATGATACGTTCATTCCAGGCTCTTGCTACTGCAGGAACACCTAACGCAACAGAGCTTTCAACAGGTATCTCTGAAGCGCTTATCAACACAGCATTCGGTATTTTTGGTGCTATCGTTGCTATTATAGGTTATAACTACTTCTCAACAAGGGTAAGCAACTTCACATATATGATTGATGAAGCTACTTACAACATTATGCAGATTTTGACTGTTAAATCAAAGTAAGGCATTATTTAAAAGAAACTATTTACTGAAAAAATTAGTATAAAAAGGTAGAAGAATATGGCAGCAGTCAAAAAACGCAGACGTCCGGCACAATCAATAGACATGACGCCCTATGTTGACGTTATCATGCTTATATTGACCTTCTTTATTTTAACAGCACAGTTCAAAGCAGAATTAGCAGAAGATATCCAGGTAAAGCTTCCCAATTCAGGCAACGATACAACAAAGCTGCCTGAAAGAAATGTTATGACACTTGTAATAAACCGCTTCGGCGATATATTTGCAGATGTAGATAATATCAATGTTAGGGAAGATGTGCTTGGCGATCCTATCGGTCTTGCAGCCTATCATCCTGATAGTACTACACAGCCCGGATGGACAAACCCTGCTAACCTGAATGATAAAGGTACAATGAAACGGCCTATAATTGCATTTAAAGAACGGGAAAAGTTCAAGAAGCTATTGATCGATTTCCGGCTTTCTTCTAAAAGTAATGTGGGTAAAGATCTCAGAATTGTGGTAAAAGGCGATAAAGAAGCAGATATTGGTGTTGTACAGGACCTGATGGAAATTATGAAAGAGACCAAGAATACAAGGTTCTCTTTTGTAACTGATCTTGAAACGGACGAAAAAGAAAAGAAGTAATTAAGGATTTATTATAATCTATAATAAGTAATTATTAAAGTATAACTATTTTTACAAAAACGTAAAATAGTTTTCAGGAGAAATTTATAATGGCAAGTGTTGAACAAGCCGATGGCGGCAGCGAAAAACGCGGACGCAAAAAGAATAAATGGCAGCAGAGAAAACGTGTAGGGTTCCATATTGATATGACCCCCTATGTTGACGTTATCATGCTTCTGTTAACGTTCTTTATCATGACATCAACATTGAACCAGCCACAGGTTATGCAGATCAACCTTCCAAAAGGTGATGAGAACACAACCGTTAAAGTGGATATGGGTAATGTAGTGTTTATCAGGATCTCTGAAAAAGGTAATATTGGACTTTCTAAAGGTAAATCAGATGGTACCGAAGACCAGCCTATCAAAGTTACACTGCCGCAGCTTAAGCAGTACCTTGAAGGATGGGGAACAGCAAACAAGGATATGATCATGATACTTAAGTTCCACAGGAAAGCTAAGTATGACCTGATGATAAGTGTGCTTGATGAAATTAACCGCGCTGCTATTGAAAAACGTTACAGCTTTTCAAAGATGGAAGAACCCGATTTCAAGGTT
>JAPUEV010000326.1:0-298 GCA_027492415.1 Ignavibacteria bacterium | reverse complement strand
AGGCGGATAATTTACTTCACCCTTAGCTGTTTAAAAGGGTGTATATAAAACAAAATATTTATTGCTTCACGGATTGTTTCAAATATTAAAGGACATTCTATATAATAGAATGTCCTTTTTCTATTAATGATATGTATCTAAACATCACCCTTTACTTCCACTTCGGTTACCCTGTATGAATTAATAACATCTTTGGCAGAATAAACTAATCCTATAAGCACTAATATCATACCTGTTGAAAAAAATAAAAGGGGTGATATCCTTAAGATAAATGATGAAAAAAATATATTTACACCAA
>JAPUEV010000325.1 GCA_027492415.1 Ignavibacteria bacterium | reverse complement strand
ATATTCTGAAACAGGTTAAAATGTTTTGATATATATATAATCCTGCTTCTGTGAACGTGGTATTTGGAAAATGACCTGTCTCCTGATGTTGCGCTAAGCACATGCACTATTCTGCAGGCAGGAAAGCAATAGTTTATATAACCCGCTTCATTGACATTTTTAGCCAGATCAGCATCTTCATAATAAAGAAAGAACCTGTTATCAAATTTGCCTGATGCAATAAATATATCTTTTTTGATTAAAACCGCTGCACCAAGTGCCCAGCCAATTTTAAACGGTTTCAGGTCAGTTAAACTTTTATCTTTATCCAGTGACCTGTTTATATATTTATTGTGATAATTAAATGCCTCCGCTACCAGGAACATGAATGAATGAAAATTATCATGACCGTATTGTACAGTAAGATCCGGATTTAAAATCATTGGCGCTAGTATACCAATTTGGTTGTTTTGGTAATAGCTTATCAAATCATTTACAGAGTTATCGATCAGATAAGTATCAGGATTTAGGAATAACAGCAATTTCCCTTTCGAATTATCTGCCCCGATATTATTTGCATACCCGAAACCATTATTCTCTGCGTTCAATATCAGTCTAACACCGGGATATTCATCGGTAATGCTTAAAATATCCCTTTCAGGTGAATTATTATCAACAACAATTATTTCATAATTAATTTTAATATGTTCAGTGATAGAAGCAATACACTGCCTTATAAGCTTTGCGCTGTTATAATTGATTATAATTATACTTATCAGCATATAACATTAATAATTGCGGCATTAGCTGTACTATAATTGTAATTAAGCATGAACACCTTTATACAGAGCAAACGACTTCCTGTACCCTGTTAATCTTGAATTTCTGCCGATACCTTTATAGATGATTTTTACAAAAAATATTCTTATCAAAATTCCTGCCATATTCAGATATTTGATAATTGACCTGCCTGTTGAAGAATAATATTTCTTTGAAAGTATGTACCTGCTTTTGTAGCTTTGGTAAATTAGCTTTTCGTAGTCATCATTAAAGCTTTTATGGTCCAGGTGTATACATTTCAGGGATGGGAAATAATAATTATTGTAACCCTGGTCTTCAGCTCTTCTGCAAAGATCAAGATCCTCATAATTTAAAAATATGTTTCCATCAAAGCCTTTTAATTCTTTAAAAACTGAAGTTTTAATGAACATACAGGCGGCGCTTACCCATCCAGCCCTTACGGGGTTACCTGATTTCCTGAAATACAGAAAATAATATTTTTTTAAAGCTCTGTACAGCTTATTGAACATAAAAATCTCAAATAATTCGTAAATAAAGCCATACCTGAAACCGGCAGAATTCTGGTACTTCTCATTTTCATAAATTAACATTGGAGCACACGCTCCTGCTTTACTGCTTGCAGCTATAAAAGATAAAATATCTGTAAAAATATCTTCAACAAATACTACATCAGGATTAACAAATAGCAAATATTCACCGTTTGCATTATTAACTGCCAAATTATTTGCAGCACTAAAACCGATATTTCCACCCGGCTCAATAACATTCACCTTAAAAGTTTCAGCTAATAGATCATTCAATCCTTTACATTTTTCATCATTGTTAACAGCTATTATCTCGTATATAATATTACCGGCATACTTAACAATACTTTGCATACAGCTTTTAATCAGCTTTTCAGAGCGGTAATTTACAAATATTATTGAAAGCTTATCAGGTTTATTTGACATTAATAATTACTTGAGATAATAGTTGATAATATTAACTTATCTCCACCGAAAAGCTCAGCTTTATTATCTGGCTTTACATTACTTTTTTGCAACGATATATATTAATTTATACTGTTCGTTTGGATCAGGATTTTTACCTATGACAGTGACATTTTTAAAACCGGAATTTTTTACCATCTGGATAAGGTCCTCTTCATACGGCCATACAGAAAAATTCTGTAAACCTGCATTCGGGTCATAACCCGGGTCTTCAGAATATACCCTGCCTTTATATTTAATATTTCCGTCAGTAATAGTAAATTCCTTTGCATTGGGATACGGGGAATTGGCATCAGCATAATGTGTTGCCAAAACAAGCGCATCAGACATTTCGCCAATCTTTTTCAATAACATCTCAGGGTTTTCAAGATGGTATAACAATCCTAATACAACAGCAACATCAAATTTTCCGTATTTTTCCTGTGATATATTCCTTGCATCATCATAATACAAAGTTGTTTTGTTAAGCTGGTAAATGTTTTTTATCACACATGATTTAACAAAGTTCTCTACCCTGCCTTCAACTGAAACGATTTCCTTTGCCCCCAGGTCTTCAAGCTTGATTGTGTTTCCGCATTCAAGGGGACCAAGCTCAAGAACCCTTTTATCTTTGAAGGATATTTCTTTCAGGGTTTCAGGAAGGTTAAGCATGGATATCCTTACTGTGGTATAGTCATTTTTGCCTCCATACGTATTGCCCTTATAATCAAACTTTGAGATCCAGTGAGTCCGGAAAAATGAGAATATATCAGAATAATTTCCGGTACCTTCAATATTCTTTTCAGATAATATTTTCCCGTAAAGCTTCAGGTCATACCTGGTTTTTTTCAGCACAGATTTTATAACGCTTTTATTTATTTTCATTTTACTTTAATTTATAATTTAATTTTATTCAGATTTGAGTACCTTATACTATATTTTCGTTTAAATAATTTCCTTAAATATTACATTTAACCTGTTCAGGTTCCTGTTCAAATTAAATTTTTCAGCATATGTATTATATGCATTTACCGAAAATATCTTTAATTTACCAGGATCATTGTAAAGCTTTGATATCCCTTCGAACAATGATTCTGTATTTTTTTCAACAAGATATCCGTTAAAACCATCAATAACAGCCTCGGGCACTCCGCCTACTTTGGTTGAGATAATAGGCTTAGAGTTCATAAAAGCATCAGCAACAGTAAGCGGCATCCCTTCACTATGCGAAGTAATTAAAACGGCATCAGATAATTTTAGACACTTGATGAATTCAGACCTTGGCAATTCTCCTGTGAATATACAATTATCTTCCAAATTATTTTCTTTTAAAAATCTGAAAAAATCAGATGTATAGCTGTTATCACTTTTATAATTTCCAACAAACAATGCTATAGGTACCTGTAATCCCCTGTTTTTAAATGTTAGCAGAGTTTCAAGGATCAGTTTTTGATTTTTCCTGACACCTATTTCACCCACCGTGATAAACTTCAGGGAATTATCACTGGATAATTTCTCAATACAATCCCCGGATATATACCTTGTTAAGTCAGCAGCATCAATCTCTTTTAAATTTATTTCTTCAACTGATGAATATAAAGTTTCTATCCTTTTATCTTCAGTAATATTTCTGTAATCTATTTCTATTGATCTGCAGACAGCTATGAAATAATTTCCGAACTTTCTTATTAACCTGTAAAATTTATTTCTGATATACTCGGGCTCAACAGTTTCCCTGATAAATATAACAGACTTAACTTTTTTGAGCTTAAAATAAATCAACGGCCAAAGCAAAACAGAAACGTTCAGCACACACATGTCATACTTTCTTCCTTTTGTAAATTTACGGAATTGGTAGACCTGGATAAATGATTTAACGAAATACTTGATATATGGAATCACACCTTCATAAACTACAGGAAGGAATCCCCAAAGGTAATTACCTTTTCTGTGCGGTGTGCCTTTTAATTTATCTGACCTGGCTCCCGGGGGGATCAGGTATTCTATTTCATATTCAGGCTGACCTGAGAAATAATTTATTAATCTTTCAAAATCATCTTCACCACCACCTGCAGCAGCTGAACTGTGAGAAATAAACAATAACTTAATTTTTTTATTCAATTGCTTCAAGTGAATTTAGCTGCTTTTTTTGAAGATATGATTTCAGAATTGGAATTCTGTAAAAACAGTAAATATTCAGTTCCAGAATTTATCTTTATGAATAATCTGCTCCCTGTCATCCAAATGGGGAGTAAATTTAAAATATTTTCCTTCTTTTAATTTGTTTTCAGAGGAAACATACTGGCGAAATTTAGTATAAAGCTGAGAATATTTTTGCATTCTCTTTTTTGAATAATCTTTCCTGAATATAATTGTAACAGAACGGAATAATATCCCGGTTATTGCAATTATTCTTAAAATACTTCTTTTTAAAAATGAAAAATGTTTATACATATACAACAGGTAGCTTCTTGTCATATGATAATAATAAAGATTTTCACCCTGGTAAGAACGTATACTGCTTCTTTCAAAATGATTTATTTTGAATCCGGGATGATACTGTATTATGTACCCTTTATTACCGATTCGGTACTGCAGATCAATATCTTCAAAATACAGAAAATAATTTTCATCAAAACCTTTTACCTCATCAAATACAGCTTTTTTAAGGTAAATGAATGATCCGTAAACCCATGTACTTTCAAATGGTGCATTTGGGTCTTCTTTGCTTAAAGGAAATAATTTCCTTACTAAATCATATAAAAAGCTGCCATAAGCATCTGCTATTGACTGCAAATATCCAGGTAATTCCCTGTATAACCTGCTTTCAGTTCCATCTGACTCCAGGTATACCGGGGCAATTACTGCAAATGACGGATTACTTTCCAAAAGATCATAGAATGCTTTTAATAAGTTGCTGTTTATAACGACATCCGGATTAATAAATGCAATGTGTTTTCCTTTGGATTTACCTGCCCCATAGTTACACCCTGCACCAAAGCCATCATTTTCATCCCTTAAATACAGCCGGGCTTGTGGATATAAGTCTTTAAAATCTTCAATATCCCTTTCAGGCGAGTTATTATCAACTATAATTATTTCGTACTCAATATCTTTGGTAAATTTATAAATTGAGTCCAGACATGATCTTAAATGTTCGCTGGTATTATAATTTACTATTACAATCGATAGATCCATTATTAATATGCGGTAATATTATTTTTTATCATTAGTCCATACATTAAGTATATATTCAGTAGTTTCAGTCTTATTTTTCATTATCACATATCTTTTATATAATGATTTAAAAAGATTCAGCATACCGGTAATATTGCCAATAAAGCTGTAAAGAGAGGTTTTTGGAGAATACCAAAATGCATCTCTGGCAATACGGTGGTAAGAGTTAAAATAATATACAAAAAAATATTTAAGGATTATTTTGAACGGATAATTCTTTGTCCTTAAAATTATAATATTTCTTTCTATCAGGTACCTGTGATAAGCAATATTTGCCAGGCTAGTTGCTCCCCTTTTATGGTAACAAACTGCCTTTGGATTGTAGTTACATTTAAACCCAAGATACTGCATCCTGAAGCCAAGATCCACATCTTCAAAATATGAAATGTAATCTTCGTCAAATAAACCGGTCTTAATAAGTGATTCTGTTCTGTACATTGCTGCACCGGCACACGGGCAAAAAATCAATTCTTCTTTATCATATTGCCCGGCATCAATTTCATTTTGCCCACGGGCATAAGGGAATTCTTTTACCCTGATAAAATTACCCGCATCATCAATTTTGTTCCTGTCAAAATAATTAAGCATTTTTGATGCTACACTCCCGATACTACTGTCAGTAAAGCCATTTTTCAGCTCAGCAAGGAAATTTTTGTCACATTCAATATCATTATTCAAAAGGACAATGTATTCCGGTTTATAATTTTCTATAGCATAATTAATTCCGTAATTTACCGCTTTAGAAAATCCCAGATTTTTAGCCATGATCAATATTTCGCAATCAGGATAAATTTCTTTTACAAAATTTACCGATGAATCGCTGGAACAGTTATCGACAAAAATAACTTTGAACTCACTTAAAGTTTGTTGTTTTAATGAATTAAAAAAAGTTTCTAAATGACTGTACCCGTTATAATTCGGAATAATTACTGATATCATTATTTTAACGGATATTATGAAATTTCAAATTCAAGAATACTGTAATTGCTGTATGATAAAACATTATATTATCTAATAGACTTTTAAGTGTTATTATTTTTTTAACTTTAAGAAATTCAGTTTAAGATAATCCATTGACCTTGTTAGCTCTTCTCTTGTGAAAGCTAAATAGATCCAGAACAGCATTAAAGGTAAATAAAGGAATAGTCCTAATTTTTGGTTATAGCCGGATGCAGTAAGCATGATTAATACAAATATAATTGAAATTAAAAATAATTTAAAATTTACTGCTGTAAACCTGAAATGATTTTCTTTATAGATATAAATTAAATTCAAAACAGCGGCAATTACATTTGATATGAAATACGCTACTAATACGCTCTTAAGTCCTAAATTAAATATATAGACAAACAGTACG
>JAPUEV010000324.1 GCA_027492415.1 Ignavibacteria bacterium | reverse complement strand
TGAAAGGTCATGGTCTGTAATAAGCAGCCTGTCATCAAGTTCCTTACGCGCGCCAAGCCCAAGGCAATCAGGGCACCAGCCGTAAGGTGAGTTGAATGAAAATGAATTTGGCGCAGGCTCATCAAAGCCGATACCGCAGGTTGGGCATGCAAGCTTTTCGCTGAAGAGCTTATCCATAGAGCCGTCGCTGTCTGATTCAGTTACAATAACGATACCACCACCAAAGCGCAGGGCAGTTTCAATGGAATCAGTTAGCCTTAAGGATGTAGCTTTTGTTACCATGATCCTGTCGATAACGATCTCGATATCATGTATCTTGTAACGGTCAAGCTTCATCTTCGGGGTTATCTCTTTTATCTGCTTATCAACTCTTACTTTCGTAAAGCCGTCTTTTTCTATCTGTTCAAACAGCTCGCGGTAATGGCCTTTTCTTCCCTTTACAACAGGGGCAAGGATATTTATTCTTTTGGTATCATGGTTTTCCCTGATGTGGTCAATTATCTGCTGAACACTTTGCCTCTGCACAGGCTGGCCGCAGTTGGTACAGTGCTGGGTACCGCATTTTGCAAAAAGCAGCCTGAGGAAATCATATATTTCGGTAACAGTGCCTACTGTTGAGCGGGGGTTATGTGAAATGGTTTTCTGTTCAATTGAAATTGAAGGAGAAAGCCCTTCAATTTTATCTACATCGGGTCTTTCAATTCCTCCTATGAACTGCCTGGCGTAAGAAGAAAGTGTTTCAACGAACCTTCGCTGACCTTCTGCGTATATAGTATCAAAAGCCAGTGAGGATTTGCCTGAACCTGAGATTCCCGTAATTACTACGAACTTATCCCGCGGTATTTCGAGATCTATATTCTTTAAATTATGGACGCGTGCGCCCTGAATCGATATTTTATCTAAAAATGACAAATTTTGCGTGTTTTTATTTTGTATGAAAATTAAATTTTAAAACAATTTACATTTCTTACCCATTTCCTATACAAGGGAGTTTGAAACTAAAAATCGGGTAAGAGGGTAAGTTAACTGAAAATGTTTGAAGAAAAAATGAATGAATTTAGTTGGAGGGGGTAAAGCATTATAAATAATGAAATAGGGAAGTGATGAAACAGGCAGTGAGAAGAAACGAATAGATTGATTCATTTGAACCGGAGAAAAGTATATATAGGAAAGAAAATTTATAATTCACAGACGGGAAGTAGTGTGCCGCAAAAACATTATTTTGCTTGCTTAAGTATTAATTTACATATATTTTTGAGCTATGGAATTTATACTAAACTGGCATCCGGCTGTATCGATATTACTGATATGTGCCGTAACGCTTATCATCACATATTCCGGATTAAAGCTTGTCCGCAAACGGTTCCCCGAAGAAGTACTGCGGCAGAACCACGAAGTGGGCGGAATGATATTTAACGCCTTCGGCATTATATACGCCGTGCTGATAGCATTTGTTGTGTTTGCAACATGGACGGAATATGATGACTCAAAGAAAAATGTTGACAGGGAAACAATTGAGCTTACTGATATACTAAGGGATTCAAAAGCGCTCCCGGAGCCATTAAGCTCACAGGTAGCCCCGCTGATTAAAGCGTATGCCAATGATGTAATTAATGATGAATGGGAAAAGCTTCAGTACGGCGAGAACAGCTATAAAGCAAGGGACAGCTTTAATAAACTGTGGAATTTTTTTGTCAGCATAGAGCGCTCACAGCTTAAGAATGATTTTGCATACCAGGAAACCCTGAAACATCTTAACGATGCCAACGAGAACAGGAGAGTAAGGATATTTGACAGCGGGAATAATATTCCCGGGATAATATGGGTAGTATTGCTGTTTGGCGCAGTGGTTATTGTTGCATATTCATATTTCTTCTTTGCAAAGAACATTCTCCATCAGTTTGTAATGACCTCAGCGCTAACGGTCCTGAATGTGCTAATATTGTATATGATATTAATGCTTGATAACCCTTTCCGCGGGTATATGAAGGTATCACCGGCACCGTTTGAGTTTGTGATAAACCTTATCAATAGCGGGATGTGACTTGATATTAGATTCCCCCTTAATAAAGGGGGAAGACACACTTTAGTGTGTCAGGGGGTTGTTGCATTATCATTTTTGTGATTAGTTACCCAATTGTTCAGAAATTTTAAAACCCCTTCCATATTCGTTTTCACTTCATCATCTCGAAACCTTATGACATACAAGCCAACTGATTCCAGATAGTCCTGTCTTATTTTATCTTTTTCTTCTTTTCCAAGATGAGATGATCCGTCAATTTCAATGACCAGTTTTAATTTACTGCAGTAAAAATCGGCAACATATTTGCCAATTGGTTTCTGCCGGGCAAAGAGGCAGCCATTTATTTTTCTTCCTTTTATCTGCTGCCACAATAATATTTCAGCAAGGGTACTGTTGTTTCTTAGATTTCGAGAGAATTGTTTCAGATCATTACTGTAATGAATCTTCATTTTTAAAATTTTAATGCTTTTAATTCCAAAAGTGAAATTTAACAACCCCCTTTATCCCCCTTTTTTAAGGGGGAAAATCACCAGGGGGCTTTAATGCCCAAACCTGAGAGCTTATCTTCAAATTCTGCGCGCTCGCGGTTCTTTTTAGGCTCACCGGTAGTTTTATCAAGCCAGTTAAATGATTTACCCAGCTCTATTGCCTGCTCTTTATCGCCTTTGGTAAGTGAGGTCAGCACTTCCATTTCAAGGCGGGTTAAGTGGCTGGAGTTAACGCGGTAATCCATGAATGCCTCCCATACAGCAGGACACCATTTTGCAACAATTTCATGTCCCATAATTTCTGCGTAACGCCTTATTTCATACTGCGCATGTGAGTCCATTCTTAAATAAAGGAAGTGAAGCAGGTTATGCAGGTCAACTTTCCAGTATGCCTCTGTGTAGGTGGAAAGCGGCAGATCTTTCCTTGCCTGTTCGCGGGCAATACCCATCTTTAAGCGCTCGTCATATATTTCGCGGGCAAGTGTTTGCAGGTAACGTTCTTTTTCGGTCAGTGTTTTACCTTCATCACCGGCAGCAAAGCCTGCTGAGCCCTGGCGATTGCCTGATGCCTGTATACGCCACTCACTTTCCGGAGTCGTTTGCGCTGAATCAATCGCTACACTGTAGCGGGTTGAATACTCGTTTACATTAGCCATACGGTGGCGTATCCACTGACGCCAGCAATCCATTGGCACACGTACATGGAATTTTATCTCGCACATTTCGAACGGTGTGGTATGGTGGTGGCGCATCAGGTAGCGTATCAGGCCGCGGTCTTCATGGACCTTCTTTGTACCTTTGCCGTATGATACGCGTGCTGCCTGAACTATCGATTCATCAGAACCCATATAATCAATTACGCGGATAAAGCCGTCATCAAGCACTTTGAACGGCTTGCCCAGTACTTCATCCAGCGCTGCGACTTTAGGACGCTCGAGTGATTCAAGCACAGGATTTGTTTCCGGAGTTTCTGTGTAATCTTTTGATGAATCCTTAATTTCTGATGTCATAATATAATTGTGAATCGGATTTTTATATAATTAAATGCAAAATAGTCAATTGATAGGGAAGTTTAAAGTCTTAAAAAGAGATGATGTTTATGTCAAATATATCAGCAACGATTTAATCAATTGAAGTAACAGGTTTTAAAATCCCCGACTTAACTTAACGAAGTTTAGAAACTTTGCTCAATTTTGGATGAAAGTATTGAAAGCTTATTTTCCCCCTTTTAAAGGGGGATTATTATTTTTTCTGAACTTTTGCCATACGGCTTCGGCTATAAATGATACTATAAGTAATGTTATCATAGTATAAACTGCCTCGGGTGCTTTGCGGTATGTGTAGATCTCGAGAATGACGAACATAATTAAACATAGTATCAGCGAAATAACCACTAACCAGCCCTTTGCCCCGGTTTGTTTTAGTATCCTTAAATGTCCGGCATTTACAGCTGCATATACCAACAGGAATGCACCGGAACCCATCATGGCAATTCCCGCGAGATCAAAAAATAAAATAAAGCAAATTACCATCAGTGAAGTAATAAGCAGTCCACCTGTAGCGCCTTTTATCTCATCCCGAGAAAATACTGCAGGAAGCTGACCATCCTTAGCGACCATGTAACTTACATTTGAGCCGCCGAATAAGGTTGCGTTAATTGCCGAGGCAGTTGAAAAGAGCGCCGCAACAGCTATCAGCTTAAATCCAAACATTCCAAGGAACGGTTTTGCAGCTTCTGCCAGCGCAAAATCACGGGCAGCTGCTATCTGACCCGTTGTTAAGTTGCCCGTAACAGTAATTGATACTGCGAGGTAGATAAGTATTACAATAAAGACGGCAAGATATAACGCTTTGGGAAGTGACTTTTGCGGATTATCCATATTACCGGCTGTATTGGTGATCAAGCCAAAGCCTTCGTAGCCAATAAATAATACTCCTGCGCCGAAGAAAATATATTCGGTTGAATTCCAGTGAACAGGGGTTAGATTAGAGGGGTTAATAAAAAAGAGTCCCGCACCCGCAAACAAAACTAATATGGATACTTTAACTGCAACAATGAAAGTTTCAGCTTTGCCAACATCTCCTGCGCCAAGCATATTCAGCAAAGTAAACAGTATAACTGCGCCTGCTGCAACTGCTTTAATCAATATTGGCGAAGGGTTTGAAGTAATGAATGTCATCGCATAGGAGGAAAATCCCTGGGCATATAATGCGATAGCAATTACATAGCCTATCCACATGAACAGGTTAAGGCCCCCGGAAACTGTTCCCGTGCCCCATCCTTTTACAAGGAATTCAACAGCACCGCCTGCAGTGGGAAATTTAGCACCAAGCTTTGCATAGGAATATGTTGAAAACAGCGCAACAACACCGCCTATCATAAATGATAGCCACATTGCGGCGCCGGATGCTTCTGCGACAACACCTAATATAGAGAAGATCCCTGCTCCTATCATTCCACCGATACCGATAGAAATAGCAGCTATAAGTGAGATACGGTTTTTCATAAAGCGAATTTAATGTATTATTTACAATAATTTGAGAGGGAAATATCAGTATAAAGTTTTGTAGTAAAAAAAACCGCAGGGGGTACCTGCGGTCTCTTGAAGAATGATGTATCATGAGAACAAAAAAGATGACACATCAGTGTATCAGCTATGAAACTGAAAATTATTTAACAAGTATCATTTTTTTGACTTCAGAAAAACTACCGGCAGTGATGCGGTAAATATATGTACCGCTTGCAAGGTTGCTTCCGTCAAATTCTACCGTATGTATTCCGGCTTCTGTATCAAGATTCACAAGCTCAGCAATTTTCTTCCCAAGAAGATCGTAAACACTGATGTTAACGAATGTTCTTTCAGGCAGCTGGAAATCTATCCTGCATTTTGGATTTGAGGGGTTTGGGTAGCTTTGTCCCAGCAAAAAATCTTTTGGTTTGGATATCAGTACATACAATGGAAGGTCGAAATATTCATAGTTCCCGTTATAATCTATCTGTTTTAGCCGGTAAAAATATTTTCCCGGCATCAGCTTCTTATCTTCATACAAATATTCAACCGGCTGGTTAGTGGTACCGGAACCTGTTATGAATACAAGCTTTATCCAGTCAGTACTTTCGGTTTTTCTTTCAAGATCAAAACCTGAATTGTTGATTTCAGTTTCAGTTTTCCATGTTAACTTAACATTGTTTTTTTCTGAAAGCGCATTAAAGAGCGATATGGTTACGGGCAAAGCCCCGGTACAGATAGTTCCGCCGCCTGTAAAGGTACCGTTAATAATAATATTATCTGCGCATACATCAGCATTTACCTGTATATCTACCGAAGCTCCTGCATCATAAGTAATATTGCTGTTTACCTGTGAAAATATCACCTGCGCTGCTGTGAAAATCAGTATGGTTATATATAGCTTCAGAATTTTCATTTTCCGGCATTCTTAATTTCTTTAACATCTTCCTGTTTCATCATCTTTTCAAGTTTTGCAAGCCGTTCTTCAACATTTTTAAGTTTAATTACTTCATCTGCAAGCTTAATATTTTCTTCATTTAGTCTGTCATTTTCCGTTTTAAGTTCCTGTACAGCTTTTACTAAAGGAGCAATCAGATCGTTATACCGGAGTTCATAATTTCCCTTATCATCAATTGTTATCATACCCGGAGCTTCGGCCTCAGAATTATTCAGTGTTTCCTCCACTTCCTGCGCAATAAATCCATATTCAGTTTTTTGAGATTCATCATTAATGCGGGTATAGGAGACCGGCCTGAGCTTTGTAATAAAATCCAGCCCTAACTTTGAGGTTGCTATATTGGATTTCAATCTTCGATCGCTTGTAATGGTCCATGCTAC
>JAPUEV010000323.1:3626-6368 GCA_027492415.1 Ignavibacteria bacterium | reverse complement strand
TACAAATATATGCTAAAATTACGTTAATTTTTGGAATAATAATTTAACACTTGACAAATTAGTTTCCGTTAATTATTTTGGAAACTTAAGAAACGAAAATAGTTTCCACTTTATACAAACAGAGAGAATGGCCGAAGTTACGGAAAAAGAGAAAATTTTATATTTTACGCACGCTAAGTTTATCACTGAAGGCTTTTATAAGACGACTATGGATGAAATTGCCAAAGACCTTCAGATGAGCAAGAAAACCATTTATAAGCATTTTGATTCAAAAGAAGAGCTTCTTGAGCAGGTTTGCCATATGAGGATGGATCTGATGAAAGAGTTCCTCGAAGAAGTTGTTGACAGCGATGAAGATGCCATAACCAAGTTCTTAAAGATAATACACAAGCAGAAGAGCATGTCTATGAACTGCTCACCTACATGGTTCCGCGATCTGGAGGTCCACGCCCCGCATTTAAGCAAGGAGTTTGCCAGGGTAAGGCAGGATAAGGTTACTAAAATTATGTCAAGGCTGCTTGAACAGGGTAAGAAAGAAAAAGTAGTTGAACACGTTCCCGTAGATATTATTATAACCGCACTGAACGGCGCAATGGAAGCTGTAACACATGCGGATTTTGTTCTTAACAGTAAATATTCTTTCCACGAAGCAATGAGAATTACCGCCGAAATATTCTTCAACGGTTTTTTAACAGATCTTGGCAAAGAAAAATTTTCAAACACAAAAAAGCTTTTTGTTGAAGTGCTTAACGAGAATTAAACTGATATTAAATATTACAACAGCTAATATTAAAAATTTGAATATGAATAAAATAATCGCCGCCTTTCTTCTTTTTGCAGCTATTACCGCATCTTACGGGCAGAATGTAAGAGTACTTACCCTGTATGACGCAATAAATCTTGCCAAAAGGAATAATTCAGATTATGTGATTGCCCAGCTGGATAAAATGAAGGCTGACAGGCAGGTTTCAGAAGTTTACAGTGAAAATCTTGTTCCGACATTAACACTGGGTTCCAGGTATACGAGGTCGTTCAGAAAGCAGACAATAACGTTTTCAGGGCAGACATTCGAAATAGGCTCGGATAATAGTATAACTACTACATTGGACGTCTCCGAGCCTATTCCTTTTTTAGGTACACCGGTATTTACAGGCATAAGGATAGCCGAATACTACTCCAAAATACAGGAGGAAAACGTTAAAAGCGTTGAAACCAAGATCAAGACGGACGTGAAGAAATCCTTTTACAACGTACTGCTGTTAAAGGAAGTAATTAAGCTGAACCAGCAGAGTATAGAGAATGCACAGGAAAACCTGAGGGTTGTTGAGGCAAGGTATAAAGCCGGTGTGGCGCTGGAGTATGATTACATCCGCGCAAAAGTAAAAGTTGAAACATTAAAACCGCAGCTTTCACAGACACAAAATCACCTGGAAATTGCGAAAAAATTCTTAAAGAACAACATTGGATTAAAAGATGAAACTGATTTGGATGTATCGGGTGACCTGACTTATGACAGCACTGAAGTATGGGGCTCAACCGGTGATCTCATCAAAAAGATATCGGAAAATAATGTGGCAATAAGGCAGTTAAAGCTGAGCAAAAAGATAAATGAACAATTGGTTGATATTGATTATGCAAACTATCTGCCTAAGTTCTATCTATTCGGCCAGTGGCAAAGCCAGGCAAATGAAAATGACGGAAGATCAATAACAGGCTACCGTTTCTTTAATTCTATTGTAGCAGGTATCGGTGTTTCATGGAACCTGAATCTATGGAGGAACAGCTACAAAGAGGACCAGTCAATTATTGAAGTTAAAAAATCAGAAGAACAGATAGTAAAGACAAAAGAGCTGCTTAAAACTCAGACACAAAGCGTTATACTTAAGATAGAAGATGCAAAGAACAGGATAAAGTCACAGGAAGAGCTTGTTAACACTGCACAGCGCGGATATGACCTTGCAAGTATCAGCTATAAAAGCGGTGTACTTAACCAGATAGATGTAGTTGACGCTGAATATGCATTAAGCCAGGTTAAGCTGGCATATCTGCAGGCAATATATGACTACCTGAATGCAAGAAGCGAGCTTGAACAGCTGCTGGAAAAATAATTATCTTAAAAATAAAAAGAAATTTTATAAACATACCATCCATGACAAAAATTAAATTCATTTTACCCGTCACTTTAATAATGCTTATTGCTGCTGCAGTATTTACAGGCTGCGGTAAAGGCGGGGGAGAGACTACAGACCAGACGACTGAAAAAAAGTTACCGCTGGTAAAAGTTAAGGAAGTAGAAACCAGCACATTTTCGGATAATTTTAAGGTTGTTGGTGTAATAAAACCTTTCACTTCTGCAAAAGTATCATCAGAAGAAGGCGGTTTGATAACATACCTTTCAAAAGATAAAGGAAGCCGTGTTGGAAAAGGTGAAATTGTTGCAAGGATCAAGAAAGATGTGGAAATTGCAACTCTTGAACAGACAGAAGCGCAAGTTGAGCTTGCAAGAATGAACTATGAAAAACAGAAACAGCTATATGAAGATAATGCTACTACAGAGATTCAGTATTTAACGGCTAAGTGGCAGTATGAAGCCGCTGTAAGAGGCACAGATGTACTGAAACAGAGATTAAAAACAGGCTTTGTACGCTCACCTATAAGCGGTGTTGTGGATGATAAATTCATGAATAAAGGTGAGATGACATCACCCGGGGCGCCGATCTTCAGTATTATAGATATTTCTAC
>JAPUEV010000323.1:0-3526 GCA_027492415.1 Ignavibacteria bacterium | reverse complement strand
GTGCCGCAGGATATGATTGTTGATTACGGAGACGTTCAGTATGTGTTTGTACTTGAAGGTGATATTGCCAAAAAACGCGAGCTTAAGCTTGGAGGCAGGAACAATAACCAGGTATTGATTGAAAGCGGGTTAAACCCCGGCGATAAACTTATTACCGACGGTTTCCAGGCATTAAAAGACGGTGATAAAGTACAGGTTGTTCAGTAAAATCTAACTTAAACCAGAGAACATGAAATTTTTCAAATTATTTGTAGATAATAAAGTAGTAGTATATATATTCACTTTCCTGATAGTGCTTGCAGGTATATCTGCTTATATATCTTTGCCAAGAGAGGCGTCACCATCCATACAGATACCATACGTATTTATTTCAACTGTATATGTGGGTGTATCCCCTGAAGAAATAGAAAAGCTTGTTACTATGGAAATAGAAAAACAGGTTAAGGCTATTTCAGATATAAAACAGATAACATCTGTATCACGAGAAAGCTTTTCATCAATTACAGTTGAGTTTAACCCGGACGTAAAAATTGATGACGCTCTTCAGAAAGTGCGTGATAAGGTATCGGTGGCAAAAACAAATATGCCAAAGGATATTGAAGAGCCTGTAATTGCAGAAGTGAATCTTTCAGAGCAGCCGATATTATACATCAATGTTGCAGGCAACTATGGCCTGGCAAAGCTTAAGGAATCTGCTGATAAGCTAAGCGACCAGATCGAAGGTGTACAGGGAGTATTAAGCGCTGAAGTTGTTGGCGGACTTGAACGTGAAGTTAAAATTAATGTTAACGGCGACAGGCTGAAATATTACAGCCTTGGCTTAAATGATATTACCAACGCTATCAGCACAGAAAACCTGAATATTCCCGGAGGAAGTGTTGATATAGGCGACCTGAATTACCTCATCCGTGTACCGGGTGAAGTTGAAGACCCCAGGGTATTTGGAGATCTAATAGTAAAATCAGATATAAAGGGTAATCCTATTTACATACGCGATGTTGCGCAGGTTATATATGGTTACAAAGAAAGAACAAGCTTTTCCCGTGAGAACGGACAGGATGCCGTAACTATAATTATAAAGAAACAAAGCGGTGAGAACCTTGTAAGGATCGCAGACGAAATAAAAGATATTGTTAAGGCAGAACAGAAAAATCTGCCTGAAGGTATGAAAATAAGCTTTACAGGTGACCAGTCCAAATCAATTAAAAATACTGTACACGAGCTTGAAAACGGTGTTATTACAGGTGTTGTGCTTGTGGTGATAGTGCTCTTCCTTTTCCTTGGGTTAAGAATAGCTTCGCTGACGGCAACTTCAATACCGCTTTCATTTTTAATTTCATTTATCATATTAAATATGATGGGTGTTACGCTTAACATTGTTGTACTCTTTACGCTGATACTTGTGCTGGGTATAATTGTGGATGATGCTATTGTTGTGATGGAAAATATTTACCGTCTGCAGGAAAAAGAAGGATACTCGCCTTACGATGCAGCGCTTGAGGGACCGCGCGAAGTTGCGTTCCCTGTAACGATTGCAACACTGACAATTATAGCTTCATTCTTCCCGCTGCTCTTCTTTCCGGGTATTGTTGGTGAGTTTATGCGCTACCTGCCGCTGACGCTTATTGTCTGCTTATTCTCATCACTATTTGTTGCTATGGTAATAAGCCCGGTTCAGGCTGCAGTTTTCATTCACGTTAAAAAGCAGAAAGAAAAAGACGCGAAGAAGAAGTTCAGACCTGTAAGTAAGTTCATTGAACATTTTGATGAAAAGTTCTTTTCAACTGTCCTTGGATGGTATGAAAAGACATTAAGGTACGCTTTAAGCCACAGGGTTTTGGTAATTGGCGGTACAGTGGGACTCCTTATCGTTTCGTTCATTGTTTACGGTAAATTCAATAATGGTGTCGAGTTCTTCCCGAATGTTGAGCCTCGCCAGGCAAATATCAATATTGTAATGCCTTCAGGTACAAATATTGATAAGACCAATGTTTTTACCAAGCAGATTGAGGACAGGATAAAAAAGTATGATGACATCGAGTATTATGTTTCCAATGTAGGCTCATCAAGCAATCCAATGGATTTTGGAGGGTCAGTTTCAAATAAAAGTACTATTACAGTTAATTTTTATGATAAGCTTGACAGGAAACGCAGCTCCTTTGAAGCTATGGAAGATATCCGAACAGCAATAACAGGAATTGCAGGCGGTGATATTGATATTTCAAAACAATCAAACGGTCCGCCGACAGGTCCGCCTGTGAACATTGAGCTCTCAGGTGATGATTTTGTTAAGCTTGGCGCGCTGGCTGACCAGATAAAGGATATTATTAAAGATATTCCGGGCTTAACGGATCTAAAAGATGATTACATTGAATCAAGACCTGAAATTAAAGTAACGATAGATAGAGATAGAGCCGCTCTTTATAAACTGAGCACTGCTGCAATTGCTTCTACTATCAGAACTGCAATTAACGGTACCGAAGCAAGCAAGTTCCGTGTAGGAGAAGATGAATATGATATTACCGTAAGGCTTGATAAAACACAGAGGGATAACGTTTCATCAATTGAAAATTTATTTATTACAAACCGTGACGGCGCAAATATTCCGTTAACCTCGGTTGCTAAAATTGAATTCTCAGGCGGTCTGGAAAAAATTAACCGCAAAGACCAGAAACGTGTTGTAACTGTTTCAGCAAATGCTGAAGGCAGGCTTGGCAATGACGTGCTTAACGATGTTAAGGCAAAGCTTAAGGATTTTAAAATGCCGGATGAATATATGATAACCTATACAGGTGAAAGCAAAGACCAGAATGAAGCTTCAGCGTTCCTTGGAAAAGCATTCCTGGTATCTCTTCTGCTTATCTTCCTGTTCATGGTAATGGAGTTCAATTCATTAAGGACACCGCTGATAATTATGTTCTCTGTATTACTATCACTTATCGGTGTGTTCTTCGGATTACTGGTTACACAGACACCTTTTGGTATTATGATGACAGGTATAGGTGTAATTTCTCTGGGCGGTATTGTGGTAAGGAATGCGATAGTATTGCTTGATTTCCAGAAGGAGCTTGTTAAACGCGGACTTTCCCGTGATGAAGCTTTGGTTCAGTCAGGTGTTATCAGGCTTAGGCCGGTATTTTTAACCGCGGTTTGTACAATACTTGGCCTTGTTCCTTTAACAACAGGTGTTGATTTTGACTGGAGATCTTTAAGCTGGGTAATTGGCGGCGAAAATACTGCTTTCTGGAGACCAATGGGTGTTGCAATTATATTCGGACTTTCAGTAGCAACATTTTTAACACTTGTAGTAATCCCCGCAATTTTCAGCTGGGTAGATGATGTGATGTTAAGATTAAAAGGAAAGAAACAATCAGAAATTAAACCGGCAGCAACAGAAGAAGCTCCGGCAAAAGCATAGTTTATATATTAACAAAAATTGTCATGCAACATATATCTTCAAACATTACCTCCGTTTGATCCAAACGCTCTTTTGATGGTTAGAGCGATTGTTAATTGACTAAAAAGC
>JAPUEV010000322.1 GCA_027492415.1 Ignavibacteria bacterium | reverse complement strand
AATTGATGTTGATGCATTTAGCTTTTTACCCAATAGAAATTGTGATCTTAAGCTTATATCCGCTCCCTCTGACTTCACTTTACCTACATTTAAGGGCTGCCAGATCGTTGCTGATTCCGGAGTCCAGACTATCCTGTCTTTTGTGTTTATGTTAAAGTATGAAATTTCCAGCTCATGGCTTCCCGCAGCATTAAATTTATAGTATATACCTGCATCAAAGCTTAATGATTTTTCAGGACGCAGGTTTTTGTTTCCAAGGTCCTTCCAGTAAAGCTCGTTGAATGTAGGAGCGCTGAAATTATTTCCTATTGATGACTTTAAGTTAAGTTCAGTTTTAGCAAATGGTTTATAGTTAATGCCGAACTTACCGGTAATAACGTTCTTTTCAGAAATATTCGAAAAATAATCATACCTGACTGACGGATAAAAAGTTAACACAGAACCTTTTTTAAACCTGGCTTCCAGTTTTGATACAACAAATACCGCACCTTGCGTAAGATCACCTTCTTCGGTCTCATTGCTTTCAATGGAGCTGAATGATAGTTCGCTTCCGGCTTCCACGCTGAACTTATCATTTGGAAGGTAACTGAGTACATTAGCAGCTGCAAAGCTGCTTAGCCGGTAAAAGCTGTTTATCTGCACTGATAAATTGAAAGTTGAAGGATCGAAATATTTTTCCAGGGCATTATTATAGCTTAGACTTGATTTCATATAAAGCTTTTCCTGGATCTTATGATCATAAGAAAAAGATGATATGAAATTATAATCTATCTGCCTTGCAGTGCCGGTTGAGTAGCCAAGATCAACCCCGGGGACACCGCGCTCAAAATGAGTGTAATTTGCAAACAGCTTATAGCTTGATTTATCTTCATCATTGAACGATAAATCAAAGTTAAATGACTGAGTATTGAAATCGGAGTTTTCTCTTTCCTTCAGTTCTTTATTCGCACCGTTTTTAAAGTAATACTTGAAATTATTTTTCGCGCGTTCATCTGAAAATGACAGGCTGTAATTAATATTGTTCAGGAATCCCAGATCAAAGCTTTGAGAAAATCTTCCGGAAATATTCCTTTCTCCGTATGAACCCATTCCCCCTTTTAAGCTGAATCCAACGGGCTTAAGTGAAAAATTATTTTTCGTTATGATATTTATCACCCCGCCAATAGCTTCACTGCCGTACAATGCAGAAGAGCCGCCTTTGGATACTTCTATCCTTTCGATATTATCCAGATTATATAATGATAGATCCACCTGCGCATTCTGCCTGCTGTTTAACCTGATGCCGTTCAGCAGAATTAATGTATGCTCGCTCTGTGTTGCATTGAGTGAAATGGTCTTGGTACCGGAATTAAAACCGTAATCTTTAATATATACGGCATCACTGAGTGAAAGTGCATCCGGCAGGCTGTTACCGTTCAGTGATCTCAGAAATTCTTCACTGAGCACCTGTATCTTGTTCGGCGCTTCGGAATTTTTCATCTTTAGCCTGTTGGATTCCACAACAATTTCACCGGTAACAACACTATCCTGCCCTTGAGCAGTTATCTCCCGGGCAGGAAGCTGTAATACAATAAATATGATTAAAATTATTTTAATATAAATTTTTATCACTGTTATGAGCCAATTGACTCAACTCCGGTTTTAAAAACAACTCTGCGCGGACCCACTCCTGTTGTAAATGTCCTTTCCAGATTACCTGATGAACTGTAAATATACAAACTTCCGTCTACTGTGAAGTTTTTTGCATCCAAAACATAATGTTTACCGTTTATTATATCAATATTATATCCGTAAAAGTATGATGGTGAGCCGGGGTTAGTAATGAATGTAGTAACTGTACGAGCAGAAAGATCCAGCTTATCTATATTATTGGCAGCTGAAATGAAATAAACAGAGCCATTATACACACATAGATCTTTATCAAAACCATTAGGAAGGCTGAATGAATCAATTTTACTGGAAGTTTCCGCATTAACTTTATAAATTATTCCGCCCCCGCCCTGGCATCCGATATAAATATCATTTCCTCCAACACCAACAACGCTTTTAATTGAGGAAGGATCTTTTCTTAATACAATAGTATTAACTACACTGTTAGTATTAATATCAATTACCGAAACTGTAGAATCAGAATTCCCTCCAAAAGCACTCATATTACATACAAATATCTTGCCAGAGGAACTTATTATTTCCTGAGGATAGGCACCAACACTGATATCCTGAACAAAGGTAAGGTTACGCAGTTCCAGCACCGATACTTTGCTTCCGGGTCCGTTTGTAACATATGCCCTTTCATTGGTGAGCGCTATGGAATAAGGACTTGAACCGAATGGGTTTGAGCTTATTTTCAGTCCGCCATTTGAATCCAGCAGGTAGATCTTTCCGTTACCGCCAAATGTAGGTCCCTGTTCAACCAGGTACAGGTCACCATTGAAGAGTTCCAGGCCATCAGGGTAAGCAAGGCTTCCGCTGTAAATATTCTGATAAAAGGAATCTCTGGTGGTTGAATAAAAGGAAAGCCTGCTGTTTGAAGGAGATGTACCTTCAGAAACTATATAAGCGCCGTTTGTTACGGTAGTAACTAAATTATTTACAATATTCTCATCTCCGCAGCCGTTAAAAGATGTGAGGATAATTAGTGAAGCAAAAACAAAAAGAAAAGCATTGATCAACTTTTTCATATTTTCTCCCGATGAAAAAAGTTTGGTTATTAAAATTGTTTGTTAAATAACAAAACTCCCTGTACCTAAATGACCTTAAAAGAGTATAAAATATACATAGTCATATAGAGACAGGGAGTCCCAAATTTTAATAACATGTAATCTTTGCCCTCGAAGATCATTTAAAAAGTATTTCCGGCAGGTCTCCTGGCTTAAAAGCAATTTCCGGTAAGTCTTCCCATCATATAACGATAGTGACGTAACAAATACCGGTCTTCTTTTTTACAGTTGCGGGGACAGCTCAGGATTATTCAATAAATGCAGCATAAATCACCTGATTCCCTATTATTCACTGTTTTAATTAAGTGAACCGAAAAAAATGTACTGCCATTAAGGCAGTCTATAACAAAGAGCTGTTTTACAATAATAATGATATATAGTTTAATATTAAAGTTACAACTATTTCTTGTCATGCCTGCGCAGGCAGGCATCCAGACAAAAAATCTGCATTGTGCGTTAACTTATAAAATTAAAATTCTTATGATCAATCATACATCAAACTATTTATACCCCCTCGCCCTAAAGGGCACTCCCCCTTAAAAAAGGGGGAGGTATATTCATTTAAATATTAATAACTACCCGATTTCTAAATTTTTTATCATCTTATATTTTACGATATTTACAAACTAATGTTACATATATATTGAGCTTAATACGCGTAAATCGATGAAATTTGAAGAGATAAACCTTTCAGGATTCGGCAAATATCCAAAAGCCAGATGCAGGGTCACCCGACCGCCGGGAATTTTTGAAATAAATGAGATACTTAAAACTGATTCCGTACTTGCAAGAGGTTTAGGCCGCAGTTACGGTGATTCCTCCCTGAACGATAAAGGTGTTGTAGCTGAATCAATTCTGATGAACCGCTTCATTGCCTTTGATGAAGAAACAGGCATTTTAAGATGTGAAGCAGGCGTTACCTATAAAGATATACTTGATACCTTTGTTTTAAGGGGATGGTTCCCCGCAGTTACACCCGGCACAAAATATGTTACAATGGGCGGTGCAATTGCAAGTGATGTACACGGCAAGAACCACCATAATGTAGGATCATTTTCCAGCTTCCTGTTAAGCTTTAAGATACTGCTTGCATCAGGCGAAATAATGGAGTGCTCACGTACACAGAACAGTGATCTTTTCTGGGCAACTGTTGGCGGTATGGGTCTTACCGGTTTTATACTTGAAGCAGAAATTCAGCTTAAAAAAATAAGCTCGCCATACCTCACAAACCGCTCGCTTAAGCTTAAGAACATGGATGAGCTATTTGATAAGCTTGAGGAGTTTGATGCAGACTACCATTATTCGGTTGCGTGGATGGATATAGTTGCATCAGGTAAAAGCTACGGGAGAAATGTTCTTTTACTGGGCAATCATGCCGGTTCCGATGAACTGACCAACAAGCTTAAAGCAATATCATCAAAAAAATATATTGAAAAGAAGATCTCTGTTCCGTTCGAAGTGCCGTTCGCGACACTCAACAAGGTTTCAATCACTCTTTTTAATTCCGCTTTTTACATGGCGGCAAAGAACAAGATTGAGTTTGTTCATTATGATAAATATTTTTACCCGCTAGATTTCATCCTGAACTGGAACCATATTTACAGCAAGAGCGGGCTGATACAGTACCAGCTTAATGTACCTGAAGATAAGGGCAAAGAGGCAATTGATAAAGTATTGAAGAAAGTTGTTGCCTTTGGCGGCGGCTCATTCCTTGCCGTGCTTAAAAAAATGGGCGCGCAGGATGGGATTCTTTCATTCCCATTTAAAGGGTACACGCTATCAATGGATTTCCCCGTGAAAAAAGGTGTTGTTGAAATGTGCAAAGTCCTGGATGAGATTGTTGTTGATTACGGCGGCAGGAATTACCTAACGAAAGATTCAATACTTGACGAAAAAACATTCAAACAGATGTATAACGGCTTGTGGGAAAAATGGATGAAGATAAAAATGAAATACGATCCTGAAAATAAATTCACTTCTAACCAGGCAAGGAGATTAGGCTTATGTCCCTCCTGATACTTGGCGCAAACTCTCTGATAGCACAGGCAGCAGCGGCGCATTTTGCAGAAGCCGGCCATGAAATAATTTTCGGCGGCAGAAAGCAGGATGAGCCTGAAAAGTATGCCGGTGATTTCAGTATAAGATATAAAATAAAATCCAGAGCAGAATACATTGATGCGCTTGATTACGCATCACATAAAAAGTTTATTGAGGACCTTCTGGCTAAAACCCCGGATCTTGATTATGTACTGATAGTCTTCGGGTATCTTGGCACACAGGATAAAGCGCAGGCTGATTTTACGGAAGCGCACAGGATAATTGATACTAATTTTACAGGAATTGTTTCAGTATGCGAGCTTCTGGCTGCTGAATTTGAAAGCAGGAAAAAAGGCAATATAGCAGTAATATCTTCAGTAGCGGGTGACCGCGGCAGGCAGAGCAATTATATGTACGGCTCAGCCAAAGGCGCGCTCACCGTTTATCTTTCAGGCTTAAGGAACAGGCTGTTTAAATCAGGCGTAAACGTGCTGACAATTAAGCCCGGGTTTGTTAATACACCTATGACCTATGGAATGCCGCTTCCTAAACCGCTTGTGGCATCACCTGAAAAAGTTGGTAAAGATATTTATAATGCTATGATAAAAAGGAAAAGTATTATTTATACTCCTTTTTACTGGAAGTGGATAATGTTCATCATTACTTCAATTCCTGAATTCATTTTTAAGAAATTAAAATTATAAACAATAATCTTCTAAAGGGGAAACATAATAATGACACGCGGTCCGATATCACAATTCATGGAAAAGCATTACCTGCACTTCAACTCTGCGGCAATGATGGATGCTGCCAAAGCTTACGAAACGCATCTTGCTGAAGGCGGCAAAATGATGATAACACTTGCCGGCGCGATGAGTACTGGCGAGCTTGGCATTTCTCTTGCAGAAATGATACGTAATGATAAAGTCCAGATAATCTCCTGCACAGGCGCAAATCTTGAAGAGGATCTTATGAACCTCGTTGCGCACTCCCACTACAAACGTGTGCCAAATTACCGTGACCTGACACCGAAGGAAGAATGGGACCTGCTTGAACAGGGGCTTAACCGCGTAACTGATACATGTATACCCGAAGAAGAAGCATTCCGCAGGCTGCAGAAACATGTTTATGAGCTTTGGAAAGATGCTGAAACAAAAGGCGAGCGTTACTTTCCGCATGAATATATGTACAAAATGATATTAAGCGGTGTGCTTGAACAGTATTACGAAATTGACCCAAAGAACTCATGGATGATAGCAGCTGCTGAGAAGAACCTGCCTATTATTGTACCCGGCTGGGAAGATTCAACAATGGGTAATATTTTCGCATCATACTGCATCAAAGGAGAGCTTAAGCCTTCCACAATGAAATCAGGTATTGAATACATGGTAACATTAAGCGAGTGGTACAGAAAAAACTCCGGCGGTAAAGGGGTAGGGTTCTTTCAGATAGGCGGCGGTATTGCCGGTGACTTCCCTATCTGCGTAGTGCCTATGATGTACCAGGATCTCGAGTGGCATGATGTACCGTTCTGGAGCTATTTCTGCCAGATATCAGACTCAACCACTAGCTATGGCTCATATTCAGGCGCTGTGCCAAATGAAAAAATTACATGGGGTAAGCTTGATATCAATACACC
>JAPUEV010000321.1 GCA_027492415.1 Ignavibacteria bacterium | reverse complement strand
GAATTATGGCAGAATGCAGTACCGCTGAACCCAAGAGAGTGGCTGAGATTTTAACCGCTCGTTATTCCCGCGAAGACTGGAATCCAATTTCTTTATCAACATTACAAAGGAATCCAGTAAAACTTTTAATGTACTCAATGAATGCTTTCCGAGTATTTTTCTATAACCCAATTACATAAATTTGAATCTAATTTATAGGTCATTTCAAAAGAATTAACTCTAAAACTATTTTCTATATAAAACCCTAATTCTACTTTCACTTTCGAAGAATCACCATTGAAATATACACTATCAACTGTTATAGTGCCCGGTCTATACCATATATTATCTTTAATAATTTTGAAAATTACACCTCCAAAACCTATTAAGGTATCTCTTCTTGTTTGTAACTTGCCAAGAGCAAGGTATCTATACCTGCTATCAGTTCCGATCCAAGGTTTATAGACACCTTGAGTTAAAATTATATGTGAAATCAATGAGTCAACTTTATGTTTGCCGCACTCATTAGGTTTAGTACTTATGTCGTCCTTAATGTTACATGAAGACAAAATATTTACTAACAAAATAAAAAAGAACGACAATAATAAACTTAAGTAATCTGGATTTATTTTTGTGAATTTCATAACATACAATTTTCTCGATTCTTGCACCAATATAATAGATTCCCTCCTTCGCGGGATTGATAAAAGACTCCCTTCCCCACTGAATTCCTAAATTGATTTTAGTTTAATTTCTTGTTATTTTTGTAAATTCACTGAAAAATTTGGCAAAAAATGGCGGAAAATAAGGGCATTTTTGATAAAAAAGATGCTGAAAAAACGTCGGAATTTAAAAAAGTTGCCAATTCTTACCGTTCAGGGTGGCAATATGCCGAAGTTGGGTTCCAATACGGCGCTTCAATTGTTCTTTGTACTTTAGGAGGCTATTGGCTTGATAAATGGCTGGATACGGGTAATATTTTCCTGATAATCGGTGTTTTATTCGGTGCTGTTGCAGGTTTTGTTAACCTTTTAAAATCAGTTAATTACAAAAATAAACAGTCCGGTAAAGATGGAAAGTAGCTTACAGAAAAAGCCGGGATTTTTTAAATATATTGTAATTTCAAGCTTACTTGTAATTATACTGGGTTCATACCCTGTTTGGAAATTCTTTACTGTTAACCAGATAAATTCATTTGTATTTGGATACATAATAAGCCTTATGAATGCCGTTTTAGGTTACAAGCTTAACACAATGGCATTCAATAAACCTACTAAAAGCTTCATGATGCTTGTTTTCGGCGGCATGGGAATCAGGCTGATACTGGTAATGCTCTTTTTGGTTATCCTGATACAATTTACTACACTTGATTCATTAAGCCTGGTAGGCTCAGTTTTTTTCTTTTATACGCTCTTTATTTCAATAGAAATATACTTCCTGCACAAAGTACAGATGCAGGCTAAAAAACATAATCCTGATCCAGTAAAAACGGATCAATCATAATTAGATCAACACTGAAATAATATAATGACTTTACTTACTGCTTTTATACAGGAACACGCTCCGGGAGATTCAACATTGGTAGAAAAGGTCACCGAAGGTGATAACTGGATCATGCATCACATATCAGATAAACCCGTACTTACTATACCGCCTATTCATATCGGCGGGTTTACTTTAGATCTTTCGATATCTGCAAAGATTCTTATGCTTATGGTAGCAGCTGTACTAATGGTAATATTATTCAGCTATGCTGCAGCTTCAAACAAAAAAAGAAAACACCCGACAGGTCTCGGCAATTTCCTGGAAATGATGATGGTATTTGTGCGCGATGATATTGTCAAACCTTCAATGGGGCACGGTTCAGATAAATTTATGCCGTTCTTTTTCACAATGTTCTTTTTCATATTGTTTGTGAATCTTATCAGTCTTTTCCCGGGTATGTCAACCGGTACAAGCAGTATCAGCGTTACCGCGGGACTTGCACTCATAACATTTTTCATGACACAGGTACACGGAATAAAGCATAACGGATTTATCGGCTATTTTAAAGGTCTGATACCGCCCGGTGTTCCTGTTTTTGTACTGCCGATCATGGTAATAATTGAGTTCCTGGGTCTGCTTACAAAGCCATTTGCATTGGCTATTCGTCTGTTTGCCAACATGACAGCAGGACATATTGTAATATATGCTCTTATAGGGCTTATCTTCATGCTTGGTTACGCTGTGATCCCGGTTTCGATCGGATTTTCACTGTTCATTTACGTACTTGAAATCCTGGTAGCTGTACTGCAGGCTTATATTTTCACAATGCTTTCAGCATTGTTCATAGGCATGGCAATACACCAGGATCATTAAAATATAGATTTTAGTTCACCACAAATTTTTTATAAACAATATACATATTAACTTCATAATCTTTTAAGAAAGGATACAAATCAAATGAGCTTAGCAGCATTAGCAGCTGGATTAGGTGCAGGACTTGCAGTTATCGGGGCAGGACTTGGAATTGGAAGACTCGCAGCATCAGCAATGGAAGCTATCGGCAGACAGCCTGAGGCTACAGGCGATGTTAGAACCACTATGATCATCGCAGCAGCTCTGGTAGAAGGTGTAACACTCTTCGCGCTCGTTATCTGCTTTATCTTAGCTGGAAAGTAAATTATTTAGTTAACCGCATTTGCATTTTCCGCAGATGCGGTTAATTTCGGTTTACAACTAAAAAACAATTTTTTTATAACAAAGGAATGTTATGTCTTTAGCTTATATATTTTTAGCAAAGTTTTATAATGTTTTACTCTTCATATCAAACGATCCACATGAAAAGAAGGATACTCTTCTTTCTGTCGAGCCGGGTCTGCTTATATGGACGATTATCATTTTCGTCATTCTGCTTCTTATATTAAAGAAGTATGCATGGGGTCCGCTCTTAAAATCACTCAATGACAGGGAGCAGACAATCAAGGATTCCGTTGAAAAGGCTGAATACCTGAAGCAGGAAGCCGAAAAGATACTTGCCCAGAACAAGCAGCTGCTTGCAAAGGCTGATGAGGACGCAAGGAAAGTTATTGCAGAAGGCAAAGAGCTTGCTGAGAAGCTCAGGAATGATCTTATCAGCAAAACCAGCGATGATACTGCAAGAATGATAAACCAGGCGAAGAGCGAAATTGAACGTGAAAAAGTAGCCGCAATGAACTCACTGAAAGATGAAATTGCAAACCTGGCAGTCCAGGCAGCAGGCAAGATAATAGATGAGAATCTGGACGCAGCAAAACAGAAAAAGATTATTGACGGCTTCATCAATAAGATACCGCAGAATTAATTTTAAGGCGGGTAATTAATACAAAATGATCAATAAAAAAGTAGCAAGAAAATATAACACTGCGCTTTACTTAACAGCTTTAGAGCAGAACTCAGTTGAAAAGGTTAAACAGGATATTGCTGATATCAGGAAATCCATTGGTAGCTCAAAAGAACTTTCCAATTTCATCTTAACTCCCGTTGTATCCGCTGAAAAGAAAACTGCTGTATTCAAAGCTCTTTTTGAAGGGAAAGTAAGTGAGCTTACATTAAGGTTCATGGAATTCCTTTGTGAAAAGAACAGGATAAACCTGCTTTGGGATATTACTGAAGATTTTTTAAGTTTGGTAAATGAAAAACAGGGTATAGTACTTGCAAAAGTAAAAACTGCTATCGAAATAACCGATGCAGAGAAAAAAGCTCTTACCGATAAGCTTAAACAATATACAGGCAAAGATATCAAAGCAACATATACAGTTGATCCTTCCATAAAAGGCGGGTTTATTGCAAGTGTTGATGATAAAATTATAGATGCCAGCATTTTAAGGCAGCTTGAGCTTCTTAAAGAAAAGTTTTCTATGGGAAGCATTAATAATTAAGATTTACTCGAAAACAGGATAAATTAAAATTAATATAAATATATAACAAGATGGCTGAAGTAAAACCAGATGAAGTATCGGCGATACTTCGTAAACAATTATCAGGATTTGAAAAAGAGATTGATGTATATGAAGTAGGAACAGTTGTACAGATCGGTGACGGTGTTGCACGTGTTTACGGTTTAACAAAATGTATGGCAAGTGAGCTTATCGAGTTCCCGCACGGCGTATTCGGTATGGCTTTGAACCTTGAAGAAGATAACGTAGGTTGTATTCTTTTTGGCGACTATACCCAGGTAAGAGAAGGCGATGAAGTAAGGCGTACAGGCAGGGTTGCATCAATGCCTGTTGGCGAAGCGATGATAGGAAGAGTTATTAATCCGTTGGGACAGCCTGTTGACGGCAAAGGTCCGATAACAACTGATAAATTTTCACCAATTGAAAGAAAAGCTTTAGGCGTTATTGCAAGGCAGCCGGTTAAAGAGCCGCTGCAGTCTGGTATTAAGGCTATTGACTCCATGATACCTATCGGAAGAGGCCAGAGAGAGCTTATCATTGGTGACAGGCAGACAGGTAAAACCGCTGTTGCTGTAGATACAATTATCAACCAAAAAGGAAAAGGCGTTTTTTGTATATATGTAGCTATAGGCCAGAAACAATCAACCGTAGCACAGGTAGTAGCAAAGCTTCAGGAAGCCGGTGCAATGGAATTTACAACAGTAATTACCGCTGCTGCATCAGATCCGGCTCCTATGCAGTTCTTAGCGCCGTATTCAGGCGCTGCACTTGGCGAGTTCTTCCGTGATTCAGGCAGGCATGCACTCTGTATATATGATGACTTATCAAAACAGGCTGCCGCTTACCGTGAAGTATCACTTCTTCTCAGAAGGCCTCCGGGACGTGAAGCTTACCCAGGTGACGTATTTTACCTGCACTCAAGGTTACTCGAAAGAGCTTCTAAGCTCTCCGATGAGCTTGGCGGCGGAAGCTTAACAGCTTTACCAATCATTGAAACTCAGGCAGGCGACGTATCGGCTTATATCCCCACAAACGTAATTTCTATTACTGATGGTCAGATATATCTTGAGCCAAATCTGTTCAACTCCGGTGTTAGACCAGCTATTAACGTAGGTATTTCAGTATCACGTGTAGGTTCATCAGCGCAGATAAAAGCTATGAAAAAAGTAGCCGGTTCACTCCGTCTTGATCTTGCACAGTACCGCGCTCTTGAAGCGTTCACAAAGTTCGGTTCAGATCTTGATAAAGCTACACTGCAGCAGTTAACACGCGGCGCAAGGCTGGTTGAGATCCTTAAACAGGGTCAATACAGGCCGTACCCGGTTGAAAAACAGGTTGTGATAATATTTGCAGGTACAAACGGCTATCTTGATGAGATACCTGTTAATGAAGTTAAACGCTATGAAAAGGAATTTCTTGAATCAATGGATCTGAGACATAAGGATATCCTTGATACAATTGCTTCAACCGGCGATCTTAACGAAGATACAACTGTTAAGCTGAAACAGATACTTGATGATTTCACAAACAACTTCAAGGTATCAGTTAAATAGTATAGCTGTACTAAATTAATTTTTGCACTAAATCAATAAATGGCAACATTAAGAGAAATACGTGACAGGATAGGCAGTATCAAGAATACTGAAAAAATTACCAAGGCTATGAAGATGATAGCTTCGGTAAAATTCCGCAAAGCGCAGCAAAATGTTGTAGCTGCAAGGCCTTATGCCAGGAAGATCAGTGATATACTGCGTAATCTTATCCCAACAATTGAAAGCTTTGACAATGAGCTTCTTAAACAAAGGGAAATAAAGAAAATATGCGTTGTAGTTATAGCTGCAGATAGGGGTCTTTGCGGTTCATTCAACACAAACCTCCTTAAAACAGCAACTAGCATAATTCATGATAAATACGGCGATTATTTAAAGAGCCATGACCTGACAGTCTTCCCTATCGGCAAAAAAGCTTATGATTACTTTGCAAAAAGGAATTATGATCTTTATGCAAGGTCAATAAATGTTTTTGACAGGCTTGTTTTTTCAGACGCTCAGAATATTGTTAAAGAGATCATAAAAGGTTACATTGATAAACGTTTTGATAAGGTAGTAATTGTTTATAACGAGTTCAAATCAGTTGTAAATACACAGACAGTTGAAGAACAGTTCCTCCCTATCCCGAAGTTTGAAGCTGCACCGGGTGAAAAATCAAAGATATCAAATTATATTTTTGAGCCTTCAAGCGTTGATATCGTAACAAATCTTTTACCAAGACATTTGAATACACAGATTTGGCGCTCACTGCTTGAATCATTTGCTTCGGAGCAGGCATCACGTATGACTGCGATGGATGCAGCAACAACAAATGCCAATGACCTGCTGAATTCACTCAACCTTACATATAACCGCGCACGCCAGGCTAAGATCACTACTGAAATTCTCGAGATCGTTGGCGGTGCCGAAGCACTCAGCAAAGCATAAATAAATTTCTATTTTATTTTTTTCTGTAGAGACGTCCCGCTGGGACG
>JAPUEV010000320.1 GCA_027492415.1 Ignavibacteria bacterium | reverse complement strand
TCTTCTTTTTCGTATCCAAGCCTAACGGTTGATATTTTGTAAATTCCGGCAGGCAGATTCTTAAACTCGTAATTTCCTATCAGGTCGCTGTTTGTTTCTGCTTTGTAATTTTCTTTCCCGGCTGATTCCAGCTTAATCTTTGTATAGCTTATTAGTCCGTCATTGGTAAGATCAATTACCTTACCGGTTATTTTACCCGTGTTATCTTCAGCATAACAAACGTTTATAAGCAATAAAATTAAACACAGCACTTTACTTAAATTAAGTAAAGTGCTGTTTGATAATTTTTGTATTTGTGAAAAAGAGTTCATTAATAGATCTTCTTTGAAGTATCTGCCCAGCTTAACATATTGATATTTCCAACGCCAGCATTGTTTGTAATAGTTGCTTTTAATGTTGGTGTCAATAAGCATGTCATTGAATGTAAGGTATCGCAGCCATAAATACTCATAATCGGGCTTTGTCCGCCAATAAGTTTTCTGTAACCTACAGAAACCACATAATTTCCATCAGATAATCCCACTAATTTGTAATTATATGCAGTCTGACCAGGAGTTATATTTAAAGTTGCATAAGCAGTTGGTCCACCGGTAGGAGGCCATCCTGCTTCAGGATATGCTGAAATTAAATATGAGCCGCTATCTGTTCCTTCGAAATTAGTATCTACAAAAGTTACTGTACCATTTATTGAATTTGCATCATATGTAGGGTTAGTGTTGTTTGAAACTGGATCATCGCCGCAGCTATTAATAATAATTCCCACAAAAGCAACAATGGCGAAAAGCATAAAGTGTTTGAATATTTTCGTTTTCATGTATTGTAAATTTGTTTAAAAAATTAGTTAATTGAATTCTGAATCTGATACAAAATTAAATATACATGTCATATAATAGTATGACCTATATCATAAGTTAATAAGATTTTTGTCAGTTTATCTTATATCTTACGTAAAAACAGCAAAAGCAGATTTATTTCAGAGAAAAGTATGTTATGAGTGGTGGCAAAACGAGCCATAAAATACCTTTTAAAAGAAAAAAAATAAAGCCTATAACACCTATTTTTTTGAATTTCTGCCTTAATGCCGTGCTTATCATCTTGAAATAACATTATAAGTTTTAAAACTGGAGCTCATTGGCGGCTCTTCCCCTTTTTCCTTCGCCTTTTTAAGGTCCTCAAATCCGCGTTTATGGCCTTCAATAAATTCAGGTGAGCCGGTCCATTTTTTGAAATCCTCTTCGCTGTTCCAGTGGCTTACTATCAGGTAACTATCGCCGTTTTCACTTGGTTTCAGCACTTCCATAAAGTTAAAGCCCGGCATTTTATCTATAGCACCTGCACGGGTGGCAAACAGCTCTTCAAATCTTTCACGGTAATGATCTTTACAGTTAATATAGTTTATTGCAACAAAGTTTTTTTCATTTTCCATCTTAATCAAATTTAATTTTTATGATATCAAACTTAATATAAAATATAGGACTAATCAAGTCCAATAAGACTATATTAGTCTTATTTTTTCGGATTTATTTTTACTTATTTGAAAATCATATTAAAAATATATATTTGCATTAAATAATGGCTAAAAAAGAAATAAAAAAGAAAAAACCTGATAATGTTCAGGAGCAAAAGATATATAATTATCTTCTGCCTGCATTTCTGCTGCTCCTGATACTGCTGATTACAACTTTCAAAATTTCAGGTGATGATGATATATTCTGGCACCTTGAAATAGGGAAGTATGTTACCGAAACAAAGTCAGTGCCCTCAAGTGATGTTTTCAGCTTAGCTTCAAAAGGGCAGGAGTGGATTCCGTTTGAATGGGGCTTTGATGTACTGGCTTATAATATATATAATATCACGGGTTATACTGGACTTTCACTTTTCAGATCAATAATATTTATCTTTATTTTTTATCTCTTTATCCGCCTTTCTGATAAGCTTAAGCTGAATTCCTTTGTCACATACATTGTACTGCTTGCTTTGGTCTTGGCGCTGTTCGAAAGATTCATGGTCAAGCCGCAGATAATATCATATTTATTCACCGCCTGCATAGTATATATTTTCATATCATATTCATTTGTAAAAAGAGAAGGCAGCAGAACAATATACCTGCTCCCGCTTATTTTTCTTTTATGGACAAATATGCATATGGGTGTTCTCTCAGGCATTGTATTGTTTGCCATTTTTGTAATATCAGAAATTGCGGCATTTATAAATCCAAAGTTCCTTTATTCCACGGAAAATACTGTTTCAAAAAATGATTTACGGAATATCATTATACTTTTTATTATTTCAGCAGCTATGCTGCTTGTTAATCCGCACGGCATTCATACCTACACTTATGTTTACTCACACCTGAACATGAAAATGATGGATGATGTATATGAGTGGCGTTCACCGTTTAACAGCATCTTTTCAGGGTCAATGTATATTTATGTATACTATTTCTTCCTTTTAGCAGCTATTGTATCACTTTATCATTTCTTTAAAAAAAGAATGCTGTTTACGGCAATTAGCCTGGCTGTTTTTACGGCTTTATCTTTCCGCTCAGCAAGGTTTTCCATTGATTTCATGCTTATAGCTTCTGTATATTTTATTATAGCATTAAACGGAATAATAGCGGCACGCGCAAAACCAGGATTTTTCAGCCATCCATATTTAAAACCCGTATTAGCTGTAATTATTTTTGCTGCAGTTATTTTACTGCCGGGCAGTACTGTATATAAATACTTTAATTATGACCGAGAAACAGGTTTTGGTGTTCAGGAAAAAGACTATCCCGCCGGTGCTGTAAGATTCCTTAAGGAAAATAATATAGTAACAGCTGAAAGCAGGCCTTTCAACACCTACGGATGCGGCGGTTACCTTATATGGGAAATACCCGGCGCAGTAAATTTTATTGACAGCAGGGCTGTTAACGATGATGTTTATTTTAAATTTAAAACAATAAATAATAAGCAGCCCGGGTTTGAACAGCTTTTTGAAAGCTATAATTTTGATTATATCCTGTGGTCTTACCCAAAGCTGCCGTGGAATAACACTGAAATTAAAACATCAATACTTTCATACCTGTTTAAAAATAATGATAAATGGAAATTGGTTTACTGGAATGATGACTCTTTTGTTTTTGTGAAAAATGAAACCAGGTATAAGGATGTTATTGATAAGTTTGAATATAAATTCGCAAACCCTTATTTCTACATCTTTGATAAGGAACCGCTTAAAGCCGCAACCTATAGCGATCCGGCCAGGGTAACAGAAGAAATACGCAGGAATTTAAAAATGAATCCTGAAGGAGTATTTATTCAGGCTATGGCCAAGAGCTTTAATGTAAAACCCTGAGCTGCAAAACATGAAATTTAAAATTTGAGATATAAAAAAAGCCCGGCATAAACCGGGCTTTTTTCAAAAGCTTTATTTTAATAGCCAAATACTTCTTCAAGGGTCAGGTATTTAACATTGCCGTATTTCTGCAGTGTTTCAATATCCAGCTTGTTCTTATCGCCTAAAACTAAAATTGTATATTTGGAATCTTTGATATTTTCTTTCTGGAATTTTTCGATATCATCAAGAGTCAAAGTTTGCGCCTTTTCATATATATCCTGCCTTATGTCATGATCAAGCCCAAGCTTTTTAGCAGAAAGATAACTTGTCAGTACGCCTGATTTTGTTATCCTTTCAGTATTAAGCTTCTGGATAAGGTTTACCTTTGCGGAATTATATGTTATTTCAGATGCAGGCATATCGTTTAAAAGCTGGAATAAGCCTGACATTGCCTCAGGCAGCTTATCTGACTGGGTTCCGATATACGCAATGTTATAATGCGCTTTATCAAGCTTTTGCGGTGAAGAAAATGATGAAAATGTGCTGTACGCAAGCGCTTTGGATTCCCTTAGCTCCTGGAAAACAATGCCTGCCATTCCGCCGCCAAAATACTCATTATATAACGAGATATAAGGAATCTTATCCTTATCATAATTTCCTTTTTTTGAAAGCATTATTATTTCAGCCTGCACCATATCAGGATAATTTACAACGTAAACAGTATTATCAGTTGTCGGCAGCTCTTCATAAGTAACTTTCTGCGGTGTCTCTTTAAATCCGCCTTCGGGAACGATGTATTCTGCGTTCAGTTTACCTGTTATGCTTTCAGCTGAAAGGGGGCCGTAGTAAAGTACTTTTTGATTGTATGAAGGTATATCCTTTAATATATTTATCAGCTCCGCCGGGTCAATTGACCTCAATTCCTTCTCTGTCATAATATCAGTAAAAGGTGAGTGTGCCCCGTACTTTCCGTATGAATACATTGCATCCCACAGGATCTTATCCTTGCTAAGCTTATCATCAGCCCTTACTTTCAGAATATCAGAGATCAGGTTATTCAATGCATCTTTTTCAGGCTGCAGGTCTCTTATAACTGATTCCAGCAAAACCAGGGCTTTATCAAAGTTCTCATCAAGTCCGCTGAGAGTAATGTAAGTTTCTTCATCACCGGTGGAAATTGAATACGAACAGCCCAGCTTGTAAAACTCCTGTTTAAGCTCTGATGGAGAATATTTTGAAGTGCCAAGATATGAAAAATATGCTGCGGCCAGCGGAAGCTTTTTATTGTGTCCGCTGCCAATCTGGTAGACTATGCTTAATGTAAATAAGCCGTTCTCCTCATTCTTTTTGTAAAGCAACGGGATATCATTTTTGAATTTTGTTTCACTAAGATCATTTTTATAATCAACAAATACCGGCTTAATCTCATCGGTCTTCATATCACTTACTTCTTTCAGGAAGTCTGATTTATCCTGCCTGTTAACATCTACAGGCGTAATTTCCGGCTTATCTACTTTCTGAACATTTTTGTCATCGCCTGTTCTTTTGTAAACTGCAACATAATTATCGTTATAATTTTTCTTTGCAAAATCTATTATATCTTTCTTTGTTATCTTTGAAAGCCTGTCAATCCTGTTTACTTCATCCTGCCAGGGGATATCTTTAACGAAGGCATCAACAATATTATCTGCCCTGGAGCGGTTGGATTCCTGTGATTTAATTGCTGCAAGCTTAAGGTCATTAATTATTGCCTCCGGCAGCCAGTCAGGGAAGTCGCCTTTTTTTACTTTTTCAATCTGCTCTAGCAGAAGCTTCTTAACCTGCTCAAGCTTTTGACCCTCCCTTGGATTCACGTATAAAATATGAGCGGAATAATCTTTATTTGTATATAAAAACGAGCCTGAGCCAAGTACTTTCTGGCTTTGGTTCAGGTTAAGATCAAGCAGACCAACTGCACTGTTGGCAAGAACCATATCAACCATTGTAGCAAGGTCGTTATCCCTGGTATTACCGCCGGGGAAACGGAATGCCATCATCATGCTTTCAGCTTCGGGTCCAAAGACCTCTTTAATTACCGGTTTTGTAATGGGCTTTTCCACGGGTGAAATGAACGGCGGTACCGGTTTTGATTCTCTTGAACCCCAGTACTTATCTATCAGCTCAATTGTCTGTGCCGGGTCAAGATCTCCTGAAAGAACAATCGCCATATTATTGGGTACATAATATGTGTTATAATAATCAATTACTTTTTCTATTGAAGGATTTTTTAAATGATCAATGGTTCCTATCGTTGTCTGCGTTCCGTACGGGTGAGTAGGGTATAGCTGCAAAAATAATTCATCCCAAATTTTATCGTTATCGTTATCAAGGCTGATATTTTTTTCTTCATACACAGCTTCAAGCTCTGTATGGAATAATCTCATCACCGGGTTGCGGAAACGTTCAGCTTCTATCTTTATCCATTTTTCAAGCTGGTTGGAAGGAATATCATTTGTATATACAGTCTGTTCAACAGATGTATATGCATTAGTTCCGTTTGCGCCTATTATTGCCATCATTTTATCATATTCATTCGCAATAGCATACTTTGCGGCTATACCCGAAACACTATCTATCTGGTGATATATCTGTTTGCGCTTTTTTTCATCTTTAGTTCCGCGGTATTTTTCGTATAGATTTATTATTTCATCTACCAGCGGCTTTTCCTTTGAAAAATCCTTACTGCCGTATTTATCAGTACCTTTAAACAGCATATGCTCAAGATAGTGCGCCAGCCCGGTTGCATCATGCGGGTCCATTTTGCTGCCTGTCTTCACTGGTATATATGTCTGTATCCTCGGTTCATCTTTATAAACCGTTATGTATACAGTCAGGCCGTTATCCAGCTTGTACATCCTCGTTTGTGTCGGGTCATTTTCAACAATTGAATATGTATACTTTCCTTCAGTAACACTCTTAACCTGTGCATGCAGTGCCGCACCGGCAGATATCAGCATTACTGTAAATAAGATAAGATAGATCTTAAGACTATTTCTTTTTATCATAAATAGATTATTTAATATATTCTGAATTTATTGCTTGGAGGGCTAATAAATCAAAAAAACC
>JAPUEV010000319.1 GCA_027492415.1 Ignavibacteria bacterium | reverse complement strand
AATAGGCAGCATTACGCTTGAGCTTAAATCATGGAAACACGGCTCATGGCAGCCGCCGCGATACTAAAATTTTGTTTTAACCGTCACCCTGAACTTGTTTCAGGGTCTAAATATTATTAAGAAACAGATGCTGAAACAAGTTCAGCATGACAAAACAATGATACTACCATATCAAAATAAATATCCAAAGATCCACGATTCCGTACTTGTAGCCGAAGGCGCTCACATTATCGGCGATGTTGAAATAGGCAAAGATTCAAGCATTTGGTTCAACACGGTTGTAAGGGGAGATGTAAATTATATAAGGATAGGCGATCGGACCAATATCCAGGATCTATCTATGGTTCACGTAACATACAAGAAATTCCCCACATTCATAGGCAATGATATCTCGATAGGCCATAGCGCAGTTATACACGGCTGCAAAATTGAAGATTTTGTATTAATTGGTATTGGAGCCAAATTGCTTGATAACTGCCATGTGAACTCATTTTCGCTTGTTGCAGCAGGCTCTGTAGTAAAAGAGGGCTTTGTAGTACCTGAAGGTACGCTTGTTGCAGGAGTGCCTGCTAAAATTATGCGTGACCTTAAGCCTGAGGAAATTGAGAAAATCCGCCAAAATGCCAAGAATTACCAGTTTTACTGTGAGCAGTACAAAGAATTCAATAAAGGGCTCGGTTTTCAAGAAATTTTGCCACTTGACAAATAATAAATTTCTGTATATTTTTAAGTGTTGTAAAATAAGAAGTTTTGAGAATATGTTAATGTTACACTTTAATTTTGTTAAGTTTACGATAAATTATTAAATCCAGGGTAACTGAAAAAAGGTAAAATACTCACTAATTCTGCAATATTGATAAATAATCTTTATCCCGGTGCCAGGCTGCCATTTACTCACAATTATATCAGGGGGCTGGTATCAAAAGTAATGTCAAGGGAGGATTGTAAAATCAATGAAATAGTGGTAAATTTCGTAGAAAATAAGGCAATAAAAAAGCTAAACACACATTATTTAAATCATAGTTATTTCACTGATATCATTACTTTTCCTTACAATGATAAAAGAAAACAAATAGAAGGCGAATTATTTATTTCTTTGGATACTGTCCAGAAAAACAGCAAATTATACAGCTCCGGATACAAAATGGAACTGGCGCGTGTTATAATACATGGGTGCCTGCATTTAGCTGGCTATAATGACAGTACAAAAAAGGAAAAGGAACTTATTAGAGAGAAAGAAAATTTCTATCTTAGCAATTGAAAATAAAGTTAACTGATCTTTAACAGAAAAGGCAGTATATACAATTAAGGGAAAGTAATTGTAAAAACAGATAATATGTTATACGAAAAAATAATTGAAATAATAGTATTCCTCTTAAGCGAGCTTAAAAACAATAAACAGCTTGCTGAAGTGGATATGGATAACCTTTCGAATTTAGGTTACACACAGAACGAAATTAACACCGCATTCAGCTGGGTATATTCAAAGATATACGCCGGCGAAAAAATATTCATAGACCCCAAAACAGATACAAGGTCACAGCGTTTTCTGCATGATGCTGAACAGAACATTGTAACCCCTGAAGCATACGGCTACCTTGTTCAGCTTAGAGAGCTTGGTTTGATCAACAATATGGATATTGATCTTATTATAGATAAGATAATGGTTTCCAGCTACAACACAGTTTCAAAAGAAGATATGAAGTCTATCATTGCTTCATACCTTCTTGATATTGATGAAATGCATGATTCAAACAGCAGGGTTATGATAAACCTGAATGATACTATACACTAATAATAATACAGAACTGACAAAAAGATAAAATGGCAAAATCACTCGTCATAGTTGAGTCACCATCAAAAGCTAAAACAATTAATAAATACCTGGGCAAGGGATATAAAGTAATTGCTTCGGTTGGTCATATAAAAAATCTCCCAAAGAGCAAGATCAGCGTTGATTTTGAGAACGGCTATGAGCTCACATATGAAACCATACCCGGCAAAGAAAAAGTAATAGATGAATTAAAAGAGCTTTCCATTGGCGCAGATAAAGTGTTCATCGCAACAGATCCTGACCGTGAAGGTGAGGCTATTGCATTTGATATTGCCGAGGAAGTAAAAGGAAATAATTCAAACATATACCGCGTACTTTTTAATGAGATAACTAAAAAAGGCGTCGAAGAGGGTATCAATAACCCATTGCAGATAGATGAGAAGCTTGTAAGCTCACAGCAGGCACGCAGAGCGCTTGACAGGATAGTAGGCTATAAAGTAAGCCCGTTCCTGTGGAAAGTGGTTTATTACGGCTTATCAGCAGGCAGGGTGCAGTCAGTTGCCCTTAGGCTTATATGTGACAGGGAAGAAGAGATAAGGAAATTTGTACCGACTGAATACTGGAGTGTGCTTGCTAATTTCAGCGATAAGAGCAAAATTTTTGAATCAAAATTAATTTCTAAAAATGACACTTCGTTCAAATTCAACGGTGAAGACCCGAGAATTAAAGATGAAGCAGAAGCCGCTGAAATTGTAAATGACCTTAATGCAAAGCTCTTCAAAGTTTCTGATATTATAAAGAAAGAAGTAAAAAGAAACCCGTACCCGCCGTTCACCACCTCTTCACTGCAGCAGGATGCTTCTGTGAGGCTGAGATTTGCGCCTAAGAAGACAATGATGCTTGCGCAAAAGCTTTATGAAGGTATCGATATCGGCGAAGAAGGCTTAACTGGTCTTATAACGTATATGAGGACAGACTCAACCCGCTTAAGCGAAGATGCAGTAAGCGAGGCAAGGGGATATATCCAGCAGACTTTCGGCAAGGAGTTTTTACCTGAAGCCCCAAAAGTTTACTCAAAGAAAAAAGAAAATACACAGGATGCCCATGAGGCTATCAGGCCAACTTCTGTTTGGCGTACACCAGAGAGCTTAAAGAAGGATCTTACCCCGGACTTATTCAGGTTATATGATCTTATATGGAAAAGGTTCGTTGCCTGCCAGATGCAGAATTCTGTATCAGACCAGATAACACTGCTCATCGATTCATTCATTGAATCAGCCAACGGTGATAAGCATAATACTTACCAGTTCCGTACAACTGACTCAACAATTAAGTTCAAAGGTTTCCTCGCATTATATGATGATGTGTTCGAGGAAGAAGAAGTGGATGAAGAAGATAAATATTCTATCCCTGAAGAAATTGAAATTGGCGATATAGTTGATCTTAAAGAGCTGTTCAAAAAACAGCATTTCACAAATCCGCCCCCAAGGTACACAGAAAGCAGCCTGATCAAGCAGCTTGATAACCTTGGTATCGGAAGACCTTCAACCTACGCCATGATAGTTTCAACTATCATTAACCGTACATACTGCGATCTTATTGAAAGAAAATTGTATGCAACGGAGCTTGGCGAAACTGTGAATAAGCTGCTTGAAAAACATTTTGAAGATGTTATCAACGTTAAGTTCACCGCGCAAATGGAAGAAGAGCTTGATAAAATTGCTGAAGGTGATCTTTCATATAAAAAAGTACTTGATGATTTCTACAAGCCGTTTAACAGCGATCTTGAAGAGCTTAATACCAAAACAAAAGAAATTAAAGAATCATTGATTGAGCATACCGATATCGTCTGCGATAAATGCGGCGGAGCTATGCTTATCAAGTGGGGAAGGAACGGCAGGTTCCTTTCTTGCAGCAAATATCCTAAGTGCAAGAATGCACAGCCGCTGCCGGGTGAACAGGTTGAGCATGACGAGCTTGCCGAAGGCAAGTTCTGCGGCGTTTGCGGCGCGCAGATGGTGGTTAAATCAAGCAAGTACGGAAAGTTCTTAGGCTGCTCAAACTATCCGGAGTGCAAAAACATACAGCCCATCACCCTGGGAATAAAATGCCCTAAATGCAAAGAAGGCGAAATACTTGCACGCAAAGCGCTTAAATCCAAAAAGACATTTTACGGCTGCACAAGGTATCCTGACTGCGACTTTATATCCAACAGTAAGCCCAGGGAAACCAAGTGTGAAATGTGCGGTAACAGCTATATGCTCGAGAAGTATTCCAAGAAAAAAGGGGAGTACCTTGAGTGTCCCGAATGCAAACATAAGGTTGAAGTTGAATCAAAAGATACCGTTGAATCTTCCTGATAAAATCTTTATTTTGCACTACAACTTCTTTTAAACTAAATGAAAAGACGAAATTTTATTAAATGCTGCTCTATGGCTCTGCCTGGAGCAGTTTTTGCTAATTCAATGGGAGAAACTGTTTTGAATACAGGTAATGGTATTGCTGTACCCAGACATAGAATGTATGAAGATGATTACATAAAAAAAGCCGCCGATAGCGCAATATTTACCGCTAAAAATAACGGCGCCAGCTACACAGATTTCAGACTAAGCAACTTCCGCTCACAAAATGTATCTACCCGCGAACAGGTAATTCAGTCAATAAGAGATAACGAGAATTTTGGCTTTGCAGTAAGGGTTATCATTGACGGCACCTGGGGATTTGCAGCAAGCAGCACTTTCAGTGAAGAGGAAGTTGTAAGGATAACCAAAATTGCTTGCGAAATTGCCCGCTCAAATAAAAAGATACAGCGCAATAAAGTTGAGCTGGCTCCCGTGCCGGTCTACAATGAAACATGGACTACCCCTATTAAGAAAAACGCATTTGAAGTATCGATTGATGATAAGGTAAATTTCCTTTTTAATATTAATGATAAAGCCAAATCACTAGGCGCTGATTTCTGCAGCTCGTTCATATGGGCTGTAAATGAATGGAAATACTTTGCATCATCAGAAGGTTCATATATTAAGCAGGATCTACACAGGCTCTGGTCAGCTTTTGATATCACAGTTGTTGATAAAGAAACCGGTAATTTTGAATCACGTGACTCATTTACAGCGCCAATAGGCAAAGGATATGAATATGTTGAAGAATATGACTATATGAAAGATATAGAAGAAGCGGTTGAACATACCAAAATGAAACAGAAAGCGCCTTCAGTAACTGAAGGAAAAAGAGATATTATACTAGATTCCAACCACTTGTGGCTTACCATACATGAATCTTGCGGCCACCCTACAGAGCTTGACCGCGCACTTGGCTATGAAGCAAATTACGCGGGCACAAGCTTTATGACAACCGATAAGCTTAATAAGCTGCAGTACGGAAGTAACGTGATCAATATTAAAGGTGACAGGACCCAAAAAGACGGGCTTGCAACACGCGGGTTTGATGATGACGGTGTAAAAACTACTGAATGGGACCTTATCAAAAACGGTAAATTTGTAGGCTACCAGACAACACGCGAGATGGCAAGGTTTATCGGTGAAAAAGAATCCAACGGCTGCGCATATGCCGATAGCTGGGACCACTTCCCGATACAAAGAATGCCGAATGTATCACTTCAGCCCGGAGATAAAAAGCTTTCACTGGCTGATCTTATTGCTGATACTGAAGACGCAATCTATATCAAAGGCAGCGGAAGCTGGTCAATTGATATGCAGAGATATAATTTCCAGTTCACCGGTCAGGAGTTCTGGGAAGTTAAGAACGGAAAAATTACAGGTATGCTGAAAGATGTTGCATACCAGGGCAACACAGTTGACCTTTGGAATTCCTGTGACGCAGTATGTGACGCAAGTGAATACAAGCTTGGTGGCTCATTTTTCTGCGGAAAAGGGGAGCCGGGGCAGGTATCGCCTGTAAGCCATGGAGCATCACCGGCAAGGTTCAGGAATGTGAAAATATTGAATACATCAAAGGAGGCAGGCAATTGATACTGAACGAAAACGAAGCTAAGAATTTACTGACAAAAGTACTTTCAAACTCAAAAGCTGATTCAGCTTCCGCATCACTTGATGGCAGCAATACTTATAATATCAGGTTTGCAAGGAATTCAATTTCTACAAACGGCTTTTCTGACGGGCTTTCAGTCAGGATATCGAGTAACTTTGGCAAGAAAACAGGTACGGTTACTACAAACAAGTTTGATGATGCCTCTATTAAAGAAGCAGTTACAAAATCAGAGGATATTGCCAGGCTTTCACCTGATAACAAAGAGTTTATGCCGCTACTTGGTCCGCAGAATTACTTAAGCTCCAATAATTATTCCCCGGAAACTGAAGCTTTAAAAGGTGAGGACCGTTCAAGTAAAATTTCTTATGTACTTGAAGAATCGTTAAAGAATGATGTAACTTCTGCAGGTTACCTTGAAGACGGTGTTTCCTTTTACGCATTGATGAATACAAACGGACTCTTTGGATATAATAAATCAACTATGGCAAGGATGTCCGGTACTATAAGGACAAATGACGGAACAGGATCCGGCAGGTTTGAAAAGAATTATGTTGATGTCAGTAAAATTAACAGCAATGCCCTGGCTGACTGGGCAATAAAACGCTCAAAGCTATCAGTTCACCCCGAAGAGATAAAGCCCGGAAGATATACCGTTATACTTGAA
>JAPUEV010000318.1 GCA_027492415.1 Ignavibacteria bacterium | reverse complement strand
AATCCATTTCCTTTAAGCCCTGCTTTTCAAGCGCGGTTTTAAATTTTGCGTATACAATATCAATTCCTTTTTTCAGGGCTTCATTATCATGGCTCTTTTCAAAAGCTGCCATCGTTCGGTTAAAGTCATCCACTACAGGTAAAAGATCTGTCAGCAGTCTTTCACCGGCATAGGCAAAGAACTCAGCTTTTTCAAGATCAGTTCTTCTTTTGTAATTTTCAAACTCCGCCGCGGTTCTAAGGTACTGGTCTTTTAGCTGCTGTACCTGTGCCTCAAGCTCTTTTATTTTATCTGTTTCAGCGGATGTCTGTTCCGGGGAAGTATTTTCTTCCTCACCTGAGCCGTTTATCTTTATTTCAACTTCTTTTTTTTCTTCGCTGTTTTTTTCGTTTTTATCTTTTTTATTCTTTATCATAATTTTCTGTGCAGTGTTGTATGTTTTCTTTTGTTATATGTTTTCTTTATTTATACTTTTTCTGTGATAATTTTTGAGGTAAAGTTCAGCATTGATACCATTTTGGAGTAATTCATTCTTTTTGGCCCTATTAAAGCTACCCTGCCTTTTACGTCGCCAATATTATATTCTGATGAAATAATGCTGTAGTTCTTAAGCTTTTCATCCTTATTCTCTGCACCAATAGATATTGATATACCGTTCACATCAACGGGCATATTGTTAAGCACATGCACAACAATATTTTTCTCATCGGTAAGCTCAATGATATTTCTGTAATTCTGCGTATCGCCAAATTCAGGCTGAGAAAGGATTTCCGTTGTTCCGCCGATATACAGCGTCATACCTTCTTTTTCATCCTGGAATATCTTATCGATGGAATCTATGAATACCTTCAGCACGCCTTTGGAATCGCTTTGAATATCCCTGATCCTTTCGGTGAAAGTATTCCTTATCTCTGTGAGAGTTAAGCCGCCAAGCTTTTCGTTTAATATCCTCGTGGCTTTTTCCATCTTCTCACGGGTAATCCCGGACTCGATATCGAACAGCAGAGTCCTCATTAAGCCTGATTTAATTGATACTACTACAAGTATCTTTGTTGTTGAAAGATTAATCAGCTCAAGCTTTTCAAAGATCCCCTGTGATAAATACGGCTGCGATACGATGCTTATTTCCTTTGAAAGCCTTCCGAGTATCCTTGATACTTCTTTGTAAACTTCATCTTTAACAATATCGGGGTCATTAATTTGTGAGCTCAACAGATCTTTTTCATTCTGCACAAGCGGCTCTGTTTCCATTAACTCGTTCACAAAGTACCTGTAGCCTTTATCAGTAGGCACCCTGCCTGCTGAAGTATGTGTATGAGTTAAATAATTAAGGTCTTCCAGGTCGCTCATAACATTCCTTATAGTAGCCGGCGAAAGATTTATATCAGTCGATTTGGAAAGGAACCTTGAGCCAATAGGTACAGCACTGTGAATAAATTCCTCTATTATACACCTTAAAATTACTTTTTCTCTGTATGAAAGTTCTTCCATGTAAGTCAGTTCTTCTGCTTTTAGCACTAATATAGCTTAATTGCTAACAATAAAATATAGTTCCCTACAATATTACTTAAAAATTGAGAATTCTTCAATATATATTCCCTCAAAACCTCAAAAATAGCAAATTTTTATTCCATAAATTATAATTGAAAATTTTCATTTTTCTAGCTCACGTATATTTAGTAATTTACAATTTATTCGGGAACTAACCTAAATACGGTATTACTTAACTCTTTTCCATTAGCTAAATTTGAACATCTAATTAACTAAAAACATTATTATGAATCACGGGGATATATTAATAAAAAGTGGAGGAAATATGTTTACCTATACAAGGTTAGCATTAGGTATCTTAATATTTACGATACTTATAAATTTTTCATACTCAGCACCGCTCAGCGGAACGTATAGTGTTGGTTCCGGCCAGACATATACAACATTAACCGGTGCGGCAGGATTTTTTAACGCAGTGAACGTTAACGGTTTAAGCGGTAACGTAACTGTGAATATTACTTCTAATATTACAGAAACCGGCGCGGTAGCACTGAACCAATGGTCAGGTACTTATACCATAAAAATCCAGACAAATACTGCATCGGTAAAAAACTTATCAGGTAATGTTGCTTTGCCGTTGATTGATCTTAACGGCGCTGACAGGGTTACATTTGACGGAAGGGTCGGCGGCACAGGCAGGTACCTGAGATTTGTAAATTCAAATACCGGCGGGCAGACTTTCCGTTTTATTAACGATGCTACACTTAATACAATTACTTATTGTGTTGTTGATGGTATGAGAGTATCAGGTACAAGCGGTATCATTGATTTCAGTACTACTACCGGAACAACAGGAAATGACAACAATACAATTTCATACTGCACCATGAAGGACGCATCAGGCGGTACACTGCAGAATGCAATTGTTTCCAACGGAACAACAACAGGCGGTAAATACAATAATAACATCACAATTTCAAACAACGAAATTGCTGATGTATACAGGAACGCACAGACATGTTCGGCTATTCTGCTCTTAGCAGGCAGCACCGATTTTACTATAACAGGCAACAGTATTTACCAGACAACAACAAAAACACCTACATCATCTACTGTGTGGAATGTTATAAATGTTAATACTTCTGTTGCAAACAATATCACCATTAGCAACAATTACTTAGGAGGAAGCTCTGCAAGCTGCGGAGGAACTGCATGGACTGTTGATGGCAACCAGTCTAATGGTATTTACTTTATCAGGTTCCAGACAGCCGGCTCAACAACATCTTCAAACGTAAACGGAAATACAATAGCAAACATAAATTTTACAACTACACCATCAAGTGCAGGTGTTACATACTTTGCAGGAATTATTGTTGAATCAGGCCTTGTAAATATAGGCACTACATCAGGTAACATTATTGGCAGCAGCTCTTCAACAGGTAATATCACATTAACAATAAAAGGTACCACAGATAATATCATCACAAGAGGCATAATACATACTTCAACCGGTAACGTTAACAATAATACTGTCGGTTCTGTAAGTATTGGCGGAACAAACAATAAAACAGTACGCCTGGAGTGCATTTATTATTCAGGTACACCAACAACTGATATTACAATAAACAATAATACCGTTGGAAGCTCATCAACTTCAAACAGTATTCAGCAGACATCAACTTCATTTGCATTCCAGCTTACAGGTATTCACAGCCAGGTTAACACAATATTGGCAACAATCAGCGGGAATACAGTTTCTAACTTTAACCAGACAAATAATTCATCTTCTTCAAGGATAAGAGGTATTTACCAGGCAAGAAGCACATCTGCTTCATTAATGGTAACAAACAATACGATAAGCAATTTATATTCAGCAAGCTCCAGCACAGACAGGTTCCCTGATAATACTTCGCTTATCGGCTTATTTACAGGGTCAAGTGCTGTTTCTCAAACAATTTCAGGAAATACAATTTCAGGTTTATACGGAACTGATAATTCTGATTCATATGTTGTGGGTTTTGGATTTTACAACAATGTAGCAAAAGGAACATTTGAAAAGAACAGGATATACAACCTGAATCATGCCTCAACTTCAGGCGCTCCAAAGATATGGGGTATAAACGCATTCTGGGGTAGCTGGAATATATTCAATAACCAGATCGCCTTAACCAACGGCGAAGCTCTGGATAATTTCCATAATAACAATAACAGCAATTCATTGCAGGAACCCGGGGTAACACCAAAAGAAAACCCGGTAATTGCAGCAGATTATGTAAAAGAGGCAAATACAGTTAATACAGACTTAAGCAAGGAAAATCTTCCTTTAACAGATGCTTCAACAAACGGAGCGGAATTAAAAGGTATTCATGATGAAGCTGAATTCCCGAGCTTATTCTATTATAACTCAGTTTATGTAGGCGGCTCAACTTCTTCAGGAAGCGCAAATTCATATGCTTATGACAGACCGCTATTATCGTGGGCAACCAATGCATCTTTAAGGAACAATTTATTTATTAATGCAAGAATAGGCGGCTCAGGCAGCCATTACGCTATGGGCAATGAAGTTGGTTATGCTAACTGGACAAACACATCATCAGATTACAATGTTTACCTGGCACCCAACTCATCCAAGATCGCTATCTGGGGCACAACAGACCAGACAATACAGCAGTGGAGAGATTCATCACTGGGCGATAAACATACATGGAGCACTACAACAGGAAGCTTAACTCCGTCAAATCTTTTCACAAATATTGCCACCGGAGACCTGACCATAAAATCAGGTAACTGGGAAGCATGGATAGTTTCAGGTAAAGGTATGGCAATAGCCGGCAGCAGCACAGATTATAACGGCACAACAAGATCAGTCACAGTAGCAGGCGGTGTAACAGATATCGGCAGCGATGAGTTTGCTGCAACACCACCCAATAACCCGCTGGCAACAGTGGATCTGACCCCCGGAAGTGGTGTGACATCAACTTACACACTTTGGGGAAGAACAATTGCTGTTGTTACATGGGGAACAGGCGGCTCTTCATATCCTTCTGCACTAAATGTAAGATATTATTCAGGTGTAAATCACCCGGGTGTATTGGGCGGAGGCTATTCAAATTCATACTGGCAGATAAATCCGACAGGTACATTAACAGCAGCAACTTATAATATTTCAATTAATTTCGGAACACACGAAACATATTCAATAAGCTCACCTTCTGCAAATACAAGGCTTGCAAAATACAACGGCACATGGGAAGTATTTTCCACACCGGGTACAGGCGTTTGGCAGAGTGAACTTAACTATGCATCTGAAGTAATCACAACCAGGGGCATGAACAGCTTTTCTGATTATGCTTTAACCGATCAGACCAGTCCCCTTCCGGTCGAATTATGCTCTTTTACAGCAAGCGTAATTAACCGCCAGGCAGATCTTGTTTGGGAAACATGCTCTGAGCTTAACAATAAAGGATTTGATATTGAAAGAAGAGCATATAACAGCGTATCAAAATCCTATAACACCTGGGAAAAGATCTCATTTGTTAACGGGCACGGTACCACAAACGAGCACAACGTTTATAATTATTCTGACCGCAAGCTTACAACCGGTAAATACCAGTACAGGCTGAAACAGGTAGATCTTAACGGTAATTTTGAATACCATAATTTAAATACCCCGTCTGATGTTATTATAGGCTCGCCAAAAGCAGCTGAGCTTTTCCAGAACTATCCGAATCCGTCAAATCCGACCTCAAAGGTAGATTTCCAGATTCCGTTCAGTTCTAAAGTAACTTTAAAAGTCTACGATATATCAGGCAAAGAAGTGGCATCACTTGTTGATAAAGATATGGACGGCGGTTTTTATACAGCAGAGTTCAACGGTTCAAATCTTGCAAGCGGTGTATATTTCTACAGGCTTACTGCATCAGCCGGCGATGGTAATTCATTTACCAAAACAATGAAACTGATATTAGTAAAATAATTGTTTTATAATTTGTTATTTCTCTATTAGAGGAAAACAGTTACATATCCCCCGCAAAAGGCAGACGAGTTCTGCCTTTTGCTTTTATTTTTGGTTTTTTTAGCAGTTTTTTAACATATTGATTAAATTTCACTTACCTATTATTGAATTTATTTATTATTTTATATTATACAATAATAAATAAGCCTGATATGAAAACCACTTTACTTCTTTTCATTTTACTTCCAGTATCATTATTTGCTCAATGGCAGGTCAGACCCTCCGGCCATACAGATATAATTTACGGCGTTTCATTTGCAGATATCAGCACAGGCATGGCCTGTGGTGAAGCAGGCAGGATAATTAAGACCGTAAACGGCGGCTTAACATGGAGCCAGGTGAATCAGAACAATACTTACTGGCTTGGCGGAATCCATATGATAAATAATAGTACTGCATGCGCAGTCGGTTACCCGCAAAAGATACTCCGCACAACCAACACAGGCGGTGCGTGGAGCCAGCAGGGCGGCTCTAACTTTATTCCCTATTATTCGGTAAGCTTCAAAGATGCAAACACAGGATTAATTTCCGGGTATGTTGGCACACTTTTAAGAACTACCAATGCCGGCGCATCATGGATACAGGTTCCGGGAATTCCGGCCGTTAGCCTTAACACTGTAAAATTTATTGGCGGCAGCAACGCTATTGTACTTGGATTTTACGGGTTGATGCTCTACACAACTGATGCAGGCGCAACATTCAACAATCTTTCAAGCGGCACAACTGCAGATCTTTACGGAATTTCATTTGTTGACGCGATGACAGGTTTTGTTTCAGGCTCAAACGGCCCAATTTTAAAAACTACCGATGGCGCAGTAAGCTGGGAGCCGCAGACAACACCGGTTGCAAATACACTGAATGCAGTTTCATTTGCTAACGCTATGACAGGCAATGCGGTAGGATATTCATCAGTGATATTAAGAACTACAAACGGCGGTGACCTTTGGTATTCACAGCAGTCACCC
>JAPUEV010000317.1:4114-6476 GCA_027492415.1 Ignavibacteria bacterium | reverse complement strand
ATTATGACAGATACTCATCTTAACCGGGTCTCTCAAAGGCTGGGTTTAACTGATAGCGATAAACCTGAAAAAATTGAAGCCGAATTAAAAGCTATTATTCCCGATAACCTTCAGGTTAAATATTCACATGTTATCGGCCAGCACGGAAGGACTATCTGTAAAGCACGCAAGCCGCTCTGCAATGAGTGCGTAGTATGTGATCTTTGCCCAAGCTGCAACAAATTCAATTAACAATTAACAATTAACAATTAGCAATGAGCATTTACCAATGAGCAATAAAAATTAAAAATCGTTCATTAAGCTCCGCAATAACGTCTGTAATATTTAATCATCAATCCAAACTCTTCACTTTTCAACCTGCAACCTGTTACCTGCAAATTTATTGAATCTTCTTCCAGCTTAAAAACTTCTTTCCATATTTTGAATACTCCACTACAACATTATCACCTTTACTCAGCAGACCAAATTCATCATCATTCACTGGAAGCCTGCCCAGACTCAAGGGCAATCCCGCAGCGGTAAAGTAACCGTATTTCCCGCCCTTATAATCTGCAGCGCCAACAGAAGTTACATATGTCTGCGCCGCTATCTTTGTTTTGAGTTTCAGATCTTTACTTAAACCGTACAGCATGTAGTATATTGACCACAGGAAAATAACGCCAAGTACAGTTACAATTCCAGCTGCAGCTGTTGGATAGCTCATAATATCAAGCATCGATTTTGATCCTGAATATTTTGGCGGAAGAAACGGCAAAACCACTGAGATTACAAATATAAATATTCCAGCAAACCGCAGTTCCCGCTTTGCTTTGCACTTCATTGCCTCCAGCCTCTCAATATCTTCTGTGGTACAGGGCAATTCCGATATTTGTATTTGATTATCCATTAAACATAAAATTTTAAATTAAAGAAAAGGGGGATAGCCCCCCTTTCTTTAATAAATAAATGTCTGATATATATTTATCTCGCTTTGAACTGCAGCCGGCAGCCCGATATAATTACTAATACTAACAATATCGTTTTCATAAAATACATTGTTTACTGAGTAAAGACCGCCGTAACTGAATCCCCGGCTATCAGCCGCAGCTTTCCCTCTGTTATTTTATAACGGCCAGTGCTGCTTAACGAATTAAAATAATCAGTTTCATTAACAGTATCATCACAGATCATTTTTGTTGAGCTTATTCCCGTGAACCTTAATGAATCGCCTGTATTAATATAATCACCGGTATATTTATTGCAAACAGCCGTACCGTTTAACTTTTCCGAAGAGCTCTCAAAATGGAGAGTAATGAATTTACCTCCTTTTAGGATAGCGGATTTTCCGTTCAACGTTTCAAGTTTCCACTCAGTGCCCTTAACAGGATATTTTCTCTGGCTTCCGGGGCATCCGCTGAAATTCAGAAAAAAGGCCAGTACTGTGATAGCCGGAATAAAAAATAATATTTTCAATAGGATTTTTTTAATGACCTTATTTCATTTTGAATCTTAAAATTACCATTCCGCCTGAATCAAAAAAGTAAAGCAGGTTTCCTGTCGTCTGGTATGCAAATGTCTTGGGCAGAACGTTTAGATATTTTATCTCTGCTTCCATATCATCACAGGCCATCTTCGTTGAAAAAACTCCGGTAAAGGAAAGCTTGTTTTCTTTGCTCTGGTACCCGGCGCCGTATGTATTGCAGGAGGACTTTCCGCCGGCATTCATCTTTGCATCATCAAACTTTATGGTTATTTCCTTGCCCGCTGCAGGTTCGTATTTGACCCCGTCAAGCTCAAACAGTACCCATTCAGTACCGCCAAGATCAGCGTTTTTTCCCGTATCTTTTGATGTGCCGCATCCGTTAAATACCAGTGAAACTAAAAATAATGCAATTAAAGGAATAAAATAAATTGTCTTCATAGTAGTATTATTTATTTTTGTTTTGATCAATAAGCTCTGTATAGAGCCCGAAAATCATTGACTGCTTTTTTTATATTTTGCTATTATTTCCTTTAGTTTTTCTATACGGTTATCCGGACTTGGATGCGTGCTCATGAACTCGGGCTGGCTGCCGCCGCCCGATGCATCCTTGAGAATTTTCATAACCTCTATCATAGCTTCAGGCTTATAACCAGCTTCTATCATATATTTTACTCCGTAGCTGTCAGACTCCAGCTCATCATCCCTGCCGTATTTCATGTTCACCATATTCCCAACAAACCTTGATATCATCCCGGGGTCACCGGTTGCAATATCGGTTGCCTGAATTATTCCCTGTGTCAGCTCCTGTTTGGCAATATGTTCAGCGCTGTGGCGGTTTATCACGTGACCTATCTCATGGCCGAGTACACCTGCAAGCTGGTCCTCGGTTTTCAGCCTGCT
>JAPUEV010000317.1:0-4014 GCA_027492415.1 Ignavibacteria bacterium | reverse complement strand
TGCCCGTTTCTTTATCAATAATTGTGAATGTAAACTCTTTGCCTGTTTTTGCTTCATTAATTGAGTGCTGAATGAATTTTTCAAAATTCTCATAGCTTCCCATTTTCCTGAATGTGTAATGCTCCCACAGGCTCTCATCACGTGCTGCTTCCCACAGCTCAGCGGTATGTTCGGCTGTTAAAGGAACCAGCTTAACGCGCTTCGCCTCCAAAACTCCCGGCATTTTCATATTTAAATAAATAATATTCCCCCTTTGAAGGGGGAGGATTTTTTTATGTCAGGTTAATTTTAAATTATTCTCAAAGTTATTCTGTTCAGAAAATATTAACGGGGATGTTTCTCTGATCTTACGTGCATCTTCTTCTACATTTTAAAAGGCTTTGTGCACGGGTCGCACTCAAATCCCATAACCGTACCCACACTTTTCCACTTTCCGCCTTCTTTTATATGAATATAGGCAAGGTCAACGCCCTGTTGCAATCCGCCGCCTGTTTTCTTTGTGCCTTCTATCCATACCTGGTAATACTGCGTTTGCCCTTCAACCTGTTTATAATATATCCTCGAAATTTCTACCACCAGTTTGTAATCATTATCACAGCATGCGCACCAAAGAACAACTTTCTGAATATCGTTATCTTTAAAATACTGTACTGTCTGTTCAGCCTGGTCCTTTGTTATCCATTCAAGCTGGTCAGCATAAAATAGCTTTACCGTAAGCAAAAAAAACATGATAATGAACGCCTTTTTCATAAATAGAAGTTCTCCGTAATTTGATTAATATTTATCAAATATAACGGGAAATTTAAAAACATTTAATGTTAATTGGCCGTATTGTAAGGGATCTGTTTCTGCTGCTCTTAAAGCTCGGTTACTTCAAAAGGAAGCGTGTGATCAGAAATATATAATTCATTGAAAATTTTCAAAATATCATCTGCTATCTTTTCAATATCTGCATCACTCACAGCATGGTATTTCCTGCTGTAGTTGCCGCCTTCTAAAAGCAAAAAGCCCATATTTATAAATGAGCTTTCAAGAGCTATGTTGATACCGCTGTAATAATGATGGCTTACTGCTTCACAGTAAATTTCGTCAGGCAGCGCGGATGCAGCCTGCACAAAATGCTCTCCTATAGCAAAAACAACTGCCCCGTTCTCATTCCGGATATAATTTAAGCTGTTTATTATTTCCTGTTTATCTGCAGCCATGATCGATTGTTCCCCATTCTGTAATAATGAACAAAGTAATATTATCCGGAGTTCTTTTTTGCAGCCTGTAACAGATCCGGCGGTGATTTACATAGAAAACATAGGATTTGTAAGCCTTTCGTTCATATCACGCTCATAATACTGCTTTTTATCGGGCACATTTTCCATCAGGTATGTATAGAATTTCCTGTAATACTCTTTCATTGCTGATTTATCAGTACGCGCTTTAAGCTTTTCATCAAATGCATATTCTTCAGCAAGCGGTGTTATTACATACCACTCCAGGGCGCGCACCCTGTCATCAGGCTGGTAAGTGTTCACCGAGCCGCAGCTTTCACATTTGATATTCACAGCCATAAAAGAAAATACGTTTACGTTCAGGTCAGCGCCGCACTGTGTGCAGCGGTGCATTTTTGTCTCATCAATGTGAGCGTTTACGTTCTCCAGTATCTTTTTTGCAGCGCGTGCGGCAAGCTTGTTCTCAAATTTCAGGTATTCTATCTCCATCCAGTTCTTTAGCATATGAGATTTTCCGCGTTCCTGTGATGTTAATCCCGATGAAGCACCCGCCCTGCGCATTTCGGTTTCAAATTTTGTAGCCGCGCCGTCAATCTTTTCAGAAAGCTGTGTAACCGTCTGGTTCTTTAAGCCCTGGGAAATGTTATGTATCACAATATTATCATACTGCAGATTGGCTATAACATTATCAAGCGGAGCTTCTGTCTGCTTCAATACTTCAAAATATCTTGCTTCTACTTTTTTCAGGAATTCATTCCACCTGGTTACCTGAGCCTGTACTTCCGGACTTGAGTCTGACATTTATTTACCCTGAACGCAGTGAAGGGTCTCATTGAGTAAACCTTTAAGCTGCGTTATTAATTTAAAATTTTTTAAGTTTATTTATCCGGTTAAAGACCGGAGCTTCTTCACCCTCAATTACTTTTTCTTCTACGCCGTTTCAAAAAGCGCGCTGCCGCAGAACAGGCAGTTATCATACTGCATTTCCTCCAGGCGCGGAGCTCCGCAGTTCTTGCATTTTATAGTGTTATGCTTTTCCTTCTGCAGCCCCTGTGAATACTTCTGCGTTCCCGTCGAAGCATTTGCAAAAATATCATTCAGCCCCGAAAAAGGCTTTATCTTCTGGTAATACTCCAGTACTTTCTGGTCCATTGCGAATGTTTTTGCTTCATTCGGATGCTTTGCCATGATCTTTTCCATTACACGCCTGAGCTCAATAGGGAAAGCACCTCGCGAGATCTTCATTTCTGAATTAAGCAGCTCTTTCTTAAGCCCGTCTGTCAGGGGTTCAGCTCCGTATTGCTCCATGAAGCCGCTCCACTTTGCATCGCCGCCTTTATCTGCATGCCATGCCGCCTGGAAGGCTGCATCTATTTCTTTTTCAAATTCATTCATTACTAATAAGACTATAAATTTATCAGTTTTGCTCCCCTCCTTTTTTAAGGAGGGGAAGATCCGGCGAAGCCGGATCGGGGTGGTAAAAATATTTTATTTAAAGATCACAACCTCTTCACCATACAAAAGAAATCTGAGATATAAAACCTTTAACCTTTAACTGTTTTTAAAAATCCAGGTCACTGTGTGAATCTGTCTTCATTGCTTCATATTTTGCCTTGTACTCGTTCATCAGTGTCTGCATTTTCATAGCCAGGGAAAAATCGCTCATCATCTGTCCGCTCCAGTAGCTGCTTACGTTACTGTAATCAGCAACAGTCATGCCAAAATCTTTCAGCACGTCCTGAGCGTCACGGCCCTGTTTGCCCAGCACATCCTGCGCAACCATTGCTTCAATATACTTTTCAAATGTAATTGATTGTGCCGCAGAAGCTGCGCCTTTACCAAGGTTGCCGCTTGCTGACTGGTTGAATGCAGCTGCGTATTTTGTAGAAATTGTGAATGATGTATCGTTCTTCATTCTTGCAAGCCATTCTTCGTTAACTCTATCCCACTTCGGGGCATCAATACCCAATAGCGTGCAGACTTCATCTTTTGTTGTACCTGAGGTCATTTTGGCATTTGCTGCTGCCCAGTCTTCCAGTGTTACGCCTTCTACGGGCTCTAATATACTTGACATTTTTTGTTTCTCCTTAGATTAAATTTATATTTTTATTGCTTATATATTTTTTAAAATTTTATATCGTCGTGTGTGCCGTCTTCCTTAATTATCTTCTCATACTTAGCCCGGTACTCCATCATCAGGTTCTGGAACTTCATTCCGGTACCCATCGGGCTTAAGAATATTTTCTTTGTATAATAGCTGCTTAAATTTGAGTAATCAGCTACAGTTAACCCGAAATCTTTCAGCACATCCTGTGCATCCCTGCCCTGTTTGCCCAGGTAATCCATCGCTACCATTACTTCAGCATATTTTTCCAGCGGGTAGGTCTGGTCATTAAAATCTTTTTTATGCGGCAGGTTGCCCGCTGCATTGCTGTTAAATATAGAGGCATATTTCATTGATAGCGTGAATGTTTTATCATTCTTCATCCTGGCAAGCCATTCTTCATTTGCCCTGTCCCATCTCGGGCGGTCAATGCCAAGCTGCTTTACAATTTCATCAACTGATTTGCCTGAAGCTATTGCGGCATTTGCCTTTGCCCAATCCTCAAATTCAATTCCTTCGACCGGCGCCAGTACATCTTTGCCGCCGTTAATTACCTGGTGAAATCCTTTGAAAATGCTGTTTAGAATTCCCATTAAATTTTGTTTAAATTAAGTATAACTGTTAATAAATAAAAGACTGCTACTCTGATTTTTCGCGGAAAAATTAAAGGGAATGTTTTAAATGCAT
>JAPUEV010000316.1:3453-6531 GCA_027492415.1 Ignavibacteria bacterium | reverse complement strand
TGCTTGCTGCTCTTCCGTTCGTACTGATAAACCCTGTCCTTGTTTTTGAAGACAGTAAGATTTTCTGGGGACTCACAAAAGAAATTTCATTCAGCTCACTGCGTTTTGGCAGAATAGCATTTGAGTATTCATACTTATTCAGGACTTTCAATAAAAATCATCTGCGGTTTTCGTATAATTATGACTTCCTGTACCAGCAGGGCTCAACCTGGCTTTATTATGCCATATCGCCCGGTGCAGGATATTTTACCGATACGCAAAACAAAGGAGCTTTTGCGCAGCTATCAACCGGATTTTTAGTGCCAACCCCGGTTATGTTTTTTCATTTCTACATTAAATACCGTTTCACTAAGATATTCAACGAAAATAAATCCGATATCCACGATATTTCGCTTGGCACCGGTTTCGTCTTTTAAATAAGCGCTTAATAGATTTAAAACAAATTGATAAAATTTTCACAGGTTTAGATACAATTAGCTACCCTTATATTCAACAATTTTTCATATATTTACAAAATTAAAGTATATAAAAAGCTATGGAACCACCAGTATCTTATCCTCAGACAGATTCATACCAGGGGAAAAAAATATACGGCAAAAGATCCGGCTGCGCAGGAAAAGGCTGTTTCGGAATTATCGGCGCTGTAGTTCTGCTTGTTGTGATTGGTATTATCGGTTATTATTTTGCTGTACCGGCAATCATGCCTAACCACATCAGCGGCTCTTTCCTTGATGCTGCTATTGTACCTACAAAAGACGGTAAACAAAATCTTTGGCTCCTTACCGATGGCTCCTTCAATTTTATCATGGAAAAAAGCTCACCTGGCTCGCACTCAGTCGGCAGGGAGTGTTACTTCTGCAAAACTTATACATACATTCTTGATACAAAAAACCAGGATGTATTAAAGAAAACAAAAACACCCTATGAAGATATCATCACGCAGATTAATATGCTTTATTTGAACGGCAGGGTGTGGGAGTTCACCATGGATTACGGCGAAAATGAGCCGCGTATCGAAGCGTTTGATTCCGAAACAGGTGAAAAAGTTATGGATACAAAACAGTTCATAGCAAAATATCCCCAGTTAAGCTCCGGTCTCTCAAAATCATATTTCGATAAAAAAGATAATACCATACGGCTTGAAACAAAAGACGGCAAACAGGGTTTAATATACGATATTGAAAATGAAAAAATTTACCCGGAATATAAAGATTACCGGGAAGCAATGCTTAAAGATTCTGCCCAGTCAACCTTCGCTGTGCTTTCACCTGAAAACAGCTCTTCACAGGCAAGAAAAAATCTTTACCTTGTATCCGGACCCAAAGCAAAGCTTATAGACCACCAAAGCAGCCTTGATAGCTATGTTAAAGATAATGATAATCTTAAATATTACGGCCTCGAAGCAAGATCACTCGGTGAAAAAGTTTACCTTGAAGGCATAATTTACCACCAGGATAAGGATTGCGCAATTATAATTTACCTCGATCAGCTCGGAAAAAAGGCTAACAGGCTGATGACATGTATAGATCTGAAAACAGGTAAAGAAAAATGGACCTTAGGCAAAGATGAGCTTTTCAAGAAAATGAGAATTGACGAGGAAGATGATACTTTTTCAAGCCTCTTCTTTACAAAGGATCACATGGAAGTAAAACGCTCCGGTGAGCTTGTAATACTTCAGCTTAAAGGCTATGGTATTATGGCAATAGATTACTCAACCGGCAAAAAATTGTGGGATCTGGATATATAAATAATTATTACTGATGAAAAAAATATTAAAAATTATTGCAGCAGTTGTACTTGTTGGGTTCATTGGCATCCAGTTCTTCAACAGGCCTGATAAAACCACCATAGCGGAAATTACTCCCGCGCACATCACCAAGGTTATGAATGTGCCTTCAAATGTTGAAAGCATCCTGAAGCGCTCATGTTATGACTGCCACAGCGATCACACAGTTTGGCCGTGGTACAGCTCTGTTGCGCCTGTCTCCTGGCTGGTTGCAGATGATGTAGTTAAGGGAAGGAAGAAAATGAACTTCAGCCAGTGGGCTAAAATTCCTGACTCAAAAAAGGAAGCCAGGCTGAACGAGATCTGCGAGGAAATTAAAGCCGGTGAAATGCCTTTGCAGAATTACCTCTATATTCACGGTGATGCAAAACTATCTCAAAGCGATAAGGATATCCTGTGCAAATGGGTTGAAACAGAAATGAAGAAAATGGAAGAATCAAACCCTGAATAGCTTTTTTGAGTGAATCACGAAAATACATTGATTTTACTTTTTTACATTATTAGTTTATAGGTTTAAATTCAGTAATTACATAAATTTTGCAGGAAGCGGCTATAAATACTCCAAAACAAAAGGTTAAGATGGAATTTGTCTTCTGCCATCGCAAGCCTGAACGCTCATTTTTCTACAAAGGGAAACAATTTCCCGTTTGCGCAAGGTGCACAGGCTTTTATGCCGGTTATTTTGCGCTGCCGCTCTTTACTTTTTCCATTTGGGAGCCTACCTTCTTCTGGATAGGATTATTGATGGTACCCGCGCTTATTGACGGACTTACTCAGGCGTATATGAACAGGGAAAGCAATAACTGGCTAAGGCTATTTACCGGTATCCTTGCAGGCACAGGCTGCATGGCGCTTGCGGCATTAACCGGACAGTGGATTGGGCATTTAATAATTGCAGTTACTTAAAAAAATATTGCAGTCAAAAAAATTTTCGGTTTAACAGATTTACATAAATAATACAGCATAATATTCAAATAATCTAAAGGAGGATTAAATCATGGAACCAACAACACCACCACCTGCACCAACATCCAACCAGACAGAAGATCTGAGCATGATTCTCAAGATCGTTTCTTTCTGTATCCCGCTTGTAGGCGCTATTTTGTGGTTTATCAACAAAGATAAAAACCCAAAAGCAGCTAAATCAGCCTGCACATTCGCGCTTGTTGGCGTTGCAGTAGGTATAGTTATAAACGTAGTTGTAACTTTAATGAACAGGTAATTTTTACCGTTTATAGTTTTTTTAAAAGAGAGCCATTTTTTCCTCAGGCTCTCTTTTTTTTTACCAGATA
>JAPUEV010000316.1:0-3353 GCA_027492415.1 Ignavibacteria bacterium | reverse complement strand
CTCGTTCCCAAGCTCCGGCTTGGGAACGCTAAAACAAAATAAATCTCAATTCCCCTTTTTATGTATTTATATTAATCGCTATTATTTCTATTTTTACGCTTCAAAATAAATAAATATAATGTCCCGTTATCCATTCCATTTTTCTTTTCTTGTAAAAGATCTCCCTTCAACCAGGAAGTTCTACGGCGAGATACTCGGCTGCTCAGAAGGCAGAAGCGCTGATTCATGGGTTGATTTCAACTTTGGCGGCAACCAGCTATCGATGCATGTATCGGAAAAAGTGCCTGAATCTTTCCCGTGCGGAGTGGTCGATCACGTCATTGTTCCCATACCTCACTTCGGCTGCATACTGCCCTGGGATGAATTCCACGTTATGGCAGATAATCTTCACGCAAATAAGGTCGAGTTCATCATAGAACCCTCCATCCGTTTTGCCGGCCAGCCCGGTGAACAGGCAACTATGTTCTTCAAAGATCCCAGCGGCAACTCTCTTGAAATAAAAAGCTATAAAGATCCTGAACACATTTTTACACTGAATGTTAAGCAGGAAAAATACCACGCAAGCAGTTAATGTCCCGTCTTCATGATCAGCCACTGCATCCTAATCTTTCAGCTGATGCCGTTGTAATTGGCTCAGGCGTTATAGGCTCTTCAATTGCATACCACCTAAGCCAAAACGGCGTAAAAAATATTCTTGTAGTCGATTCCGCACCTGCAGCAGGTATGGGCAGCACATCCAAAGCAACCGGCGGCTTCCGCTCACAGTTCGGCTCCAAAATAAATATTCAGCTCTCGCTCCTATCCCGGAAAAAATTACTCGCATTTAAAGATGAACACGGCATTGACCCGGGCTTCGAGCAGGCAGGCTATCTTTTCCTTGCCGGCTCACAGGAAGAATTGAAAAACCTCACTCTTGCAAATTCACTTCAGCAAATGACCGGTGTAAAGGATGCAATGCTGGTTTCGCCCGTTGATATCCAAAAGCTTAATCCGCACATCTGCATGGAAGGTATCACAGGCGGTTCATTTTGTCCCGGTGATGGATTTATTACACCTATGAACATTATGCAGGGTTATATCTCATCATCAGTAAAAAACGGCGTGCGTTTTTTATATGATTGCAATGTAACTGCAATTACAGCCGGTGAAAATAAAATTGAATACATCCAAACCACTCATGGCAGGATATACGCTGATATATTTGTAAATGCAGCGGGAGCATTTGCCGGTCACCTGGCAGCAATGGCCGGGGAAACACTTCCCGTCACACCTTCAAAACGCCAGGTCTGCAGGATCAAAGAAACGGAAACACTGCCCCCGTTAACACCTATGACCATATGGATTGATTCAGCCTTTCACTTCCGCATGCGCGAAGGTCATTTAATTTTACTGCATCCCTGTGAGCCCGAAAATAACGAAAACTATAATATACACATTGAGGAAAGCTGGATGAATAATGTCTTCGGTATCGCAAAAGGAAAACTTCCTGCGCTGGAACATTGTTCTGTTGATAGAGAAGGGTCATGGGCTGGACTTTATGAGATCTCTCCCGATGAACATTTGATACTCGGTGTATCTGATGGGCTGCAAAATTTTTACTATGCCAACGGCTCTTCCGGCCACGGCGTGATGCACTCCCCTGCTATTGGTGAGCTTCTTGCTAACATCATCTGCAATAAGCCAAATGAAATTGATGTTGATATATTAAACCCGGCTAGATTTCAACAAAATAAGCTGATCGAACAGATTCCCTTTTTCTGAAATAAAATTATAATAAAGTAATATGAGCCGTCTGAGGATTATTGCCAGGGAAACCGAAGTGAAAAGGCCTGTTGAAAAGGTATTTGAATTTTTCGGCAAGGCTGAGAACCTGAATTTGATCACACCGCCGGAGCTTAAGTTCAGTATAACCACCCCGCAGCCAATTATTATGCAAAAAGGCACACTGATAGATTACAGGATCAGGCTGAGCGGAATACCATTTTCCTGGAAGACTGAGATCACCGCATGGGAGCCGCCATACAGGTTTGTTGATACACAGCTTAAGGGTCCATACAAAGTGTGGATACACGAACATATTTTCCTGTCACAAAATGATTCAACAATTGTCAAAGATATTGTATCATACCTCCCGCCCGGCTGGCTAATTGAGCCGCTGATACATAAGCTTATTATAAAGAAAAAACTTGAACATATTTTTGATTACCGCCAAAATAAAATTAAGGCTATATTTAAATAAGTATAAATATTCAATGTCGTGCTGAGCGCTACGCCTGCCAACGGCATGGGAGTCGAAGCACAATAAACTTCTCTCATTCCCAGGCTCCGGCTTGGGAACGTAAAAATGTCAGGATTAATTGTTCTATGAATAATCAACATCCCCCCTTTATCAAAGGGGGGAGAATAATTTCTAATTTTCTTTTATCCACAATTATTCTGATTTTAATATCCATCATTCATTTGCAAAGGGGGTTTAGCTTTTTATAATTTTACAACACCCAGTACTTTGCACTCGTTCCCAAGCTCCTGCTTGGGAACGTAAAAGTTTCGGGATTTTAACAGGATACTCATAACAAACACAAAATTATATCAATGACCCAATCAGAACTCGAGTCCCTCAAATATCCAATAGGTAATTTTAAGCCAAAGGAAAGCTATTCAGCTGATGACATCAAATGGTTCATTAATACCATTGAGCTCTTCCCGGCAAAAATTAAACAGGCTGTCACAGGCTTAAGCGACGGGCAGCTTGATACCCAATACCGTCCCGAAGGCTGGACGATAAGGCAGGTAGTTCACCACGTAACCGATAGCCACATAAACAGCTACACCCGTTTTAAGCTTGCAATGACCGAAGATAACCCCACTATCCGTCCCTATGATGAAGCCGTTTGGGCTGAGCTGCCCGAAGCAAAATCCGGTGCTATCGAGCTTTCCCTTCCCCTGCTTGAATCATTGCATAAAAGATGGGTCGTGATGCTGAAGAATTTATCCCCTGAAGATGTTAACAGGAAGCTCTATCACCCGGGCAGCAAACAGGATATGACAATAGCCTCTTTAATGCATCTGTATGCCTGGCACTGTGATCACCACCTGGCTCACATTGTCAACTTAAAAAAACAAAAGAACTGGTAAAAACATAATATTATTCCCCTCTTGAGAGGGGCGAGGCTTTAGCCCCGGGTGTGTTTCACTCGTTCCCAAGCTCCTGCTTGGGAACGTAAAAATGTCAGGATTAATTGTTCTATGCTGCAACAACATCCCCCCTTTATCAAATCGAAGAACTGGCGAAGACAGTGGGGGGAGAATAATTTCTAATTTTCTTTTATCCACAATTATTCTGATTTTAATAT